>JANNAO010000329.1:0-8426 GCA_031384405.1 Verrucomicrobiota bacterium
CGCGTCACTCCGTGCGCGCCGCTTGTAACCAGCCAGACGACGGCGCGCACGGAGTGACGCGCCCTACCATCACGGACTGATTCGTGTGTTTTGTGTATTTCGTGGTTAAACATCTTCCTGTCCAATCGCCGCCTTCAGCAGCGACCGCTCATCCCACTTTGCGCGCTCGCGCGTCTCGCTCAATTTTCCGCGCGACATCACGGCGATGCGATCACACGTGCCGAGCAACTCGGGAATGTAACTGCTGACCATGATCACGGCCTTGCCACGCGCTGCGAGTTCGTCAATGAGTTGATAAATCTGCGCCTTCGAGCCGACGTCAATGCCGCGCGTCGGTTCGTCGAGCAGCAACACATCCACGTCCGCGTGCAGCAATCGCGCGATGGCGACCTTCTGCTGGTTGCCGCCCGAAAGTCCGCTGATGCGCTGCGCCGGCCCCTGGCACTTGATGGGAATCTTTGCGATCCACGGCTTGCACGCCTCACGTTGACGCGACGGCATCACCAAACCCATCGGCCCAAGTCCACTCAAGCGTGACAATGTCAGATTGTCCGCGATGCTCAGGCCGAGCGCGAGTCCTTCGGTCTTCCGATCTTCGCTCACGAGACCGACGCGCTGCGACCAACGCTGCTGCGGCGACACCACGCCGGAGAATTGTCCCACTCGAATCTCACCGCGCATGACTTTGTTCAAGCCAAACACCGCGCGCAGCAATTCCGTCCGCCCCGCGCCGACGAGACCGGAGATGCCCAGCACTTCACCGCGACGCAACTGGAGCGAAGCCGAGCGAGGCTTGGTCACGCCGCCGAGTTCCTTGATTTCGAGAATGACTTCGCCCGGCGTGCGCTGCGAACGTGGAAAAAGTTCTTCCACGTTTCGCCCGACCATCAGCGCGATGATCTGTGCGTTCGGCGTTCCCTTCGTCACGCCGCTGCCGACGGTTTCGCCGTCGCGCAACACCGTAAAGCGGTCGGAGATGGCCTGCACTTCTTCGAGAAAGTGGGAGATGTAGATGACGGAAATGTTCTTCGCCTTGAGCCGGCGGATGAGCGCGAACAGTTTTTCAATATCCTTCGCCGTGAGCGAACTCGTCGGTTCATCCAGCACGAGCACGCGGCAATCCAGCGCCACGGCGCGGGCGATCTCCACGAGTTGCTGCTGTGCGATGGCGAGCTTGCGGACTTCGATCTCCGGCGGGACATGCGCCAGGCCGACTTCTGTAAGCGCGGCGGTGGCGCGACGTTTCATCTCCGGCCAGTTCATCAACGGCCCACGCGTCGGCTCGATGCCGAGCAGGATGTTTTCCATCACGGAGAGATGCGGCGCGAGGGCGAGTTCCTGATAGATCATCGCCACGCCGGATTTGCGGGCGTGCAGCGGATTGCCGGGCACGTAATCCGCGCCATCGAGAAACATCTTCCCCTCATCAGGCGGGATGGCACCGGAAAGGATTTTCATCAACGTGCTTTTGCCCGCGCCATTCTCGCCGACGAGTGCCATGACTTCACCGGGCAAGACTGAAAGCTCGACGCCGCGCAACGCCTTCGTCGCACCGAAACTGCGCTTCACGCCGCGCATTTCGAGGCGGGGCGAAGTGTTCATGAGGTTCGCTTTTCCATTTCAATGAGAAATTCGCTGGCGCGGAGAATCTGGATTCCGCGAAAACTTTTCAATGACAACAAATCATCGTCGCCTGTGACAATGAAGCTGGCCTTGCCCTCGATGGCGGCTTCCAGCACCGCGTTGTCGTCGGCATCGCGCGGCACAGCATCCAAGGTTTTGGGAATTTCAACCATCCGCAGAAAGCACAGATAGTCAGCCAGCGTTTCAGCACATTGTTCAGCGGAGAACCCTAGTTTTATTTCCAGCTTTTCCGCGAGTTCCTCCATCAACTCAAAGCAAGTAACGGCGTCAACTCGACCTGATCGTGCGTGTTCCACGCAGTGAAACGGATTGCCACGCCAGCCAGTGGCGGAGAAAAGAATATTGGTATCGAAGACGACAGTCAGTGCCACGATTAGTCCTCATGGAGCAACCGGTTCACAAACTTCTCGCGCTCGTCTTCCGACAACCGATCCCAGTCCTGTCCGCGTTCCAAGCAGAGCTTGCGCAATTGCGCCTCGCCGAAACGGAGACGCTCATCACGGCGTGGTTGGGATTCCTGAGCAAGAGCCAGAAGCGCGGCCCGCTTGCGTGCGGTAGGCAACTGACGCACAAGGGAAACGACCTGTTCATCGGTTAATTCCAAAACGCTCATACGAATGAAAGTATCAGTGCAACATACCAAATCCAACTCGAATTCCGCTCCGGCAGACAACGGGTCACGTCGTGATCTGGTTCGGCTTCCTGCTCCGCATCACTCGCATCAACAACAATCCCACAACCACCAACGCACCGACGCCGGGTTCGGGAACGGACGGGACGGTTTGCGCGTCCACGGGCTGCAATCCGTTCTGAGCGAATTGCTCTTTCGTCTCTAACACCACCGCGCCACTGACCGGCGTGACGAGTTGGAACAACGCTGCCTGTTTGATGGCTTCATCAACTTTCTTGGCGGACTTGTAACCTCGGATGGAATCATTGGCCCAGAGTCGCGCGATGTGCAACGTGCCTTCAATCGCACCGTCGGCTTGCGCGGCGAATTCGGTCTCAACCACCGAGCGGCGGAATTTCCAACTGCTCGCCTCACCCTGCATCGTGGCGAAAAGTTTTTTCAGGTCTTGCGCCAGAGTTCCCTCTCGCAACACCGGTTGAAGCGAGCGGATATTTTCAAGACGCTCAACGATCCGATCCGGGCCGGGCGCAGTCTGCACTTCGTAAATCGTCGGGCGCACTGGAATCCGCTCGACGGCTTGGATGAACGCGGCTTCAGAAGTGACCTTCATCGGTTGCCCGCCGTGAATCCAAATGATGACGCTGCCGGGAGTTCGCACCGCGAGATTCCACGCTTCAAGGAGCGCGGGAAGATTATCCTGTCCGCCGACAGGACGGTAAAATTGCAACTGCGGAATGTTGGTCAGTGTTAGGACGCGATCCGATGCGACGAGGAAAGTTTGCTTCACAGTCGGCGGCAGATTGGTGAGCGAGTGAGAAATCTGCTCCCAAAACGCGGCCATGTCTGCGGAGCCGTCCACCACGAAGATCACGTTGGTGGGCGAGGTTGCCGTCTGCGAGAAAACTTCCTGTCGGACGAAATGCTCTCCCGGATTGCGTGTGTCCTTCGTCCATGCAAAGCGGCGCGCTGGATTTCTCTTCACACGCAACAACCCGCGTGGCGTACCAAGTTCGCGATCTTCCATCATGCCGCGCAAAGCGACTTGGCCGTGATTGGACGGCTCAAGTTTAAGTGTGGCACAATCAGATTCCAAACCTTCCATCGCTTGCGCCCAGACGGTGTGCGCAAAGACTTTCCGCACGGTGAAGTTCCGTTCCAACACCACGGGCAGGCGGACGATGCCGTTGCTTTCGCTCGTGAGATTCAGCGGAGCGGTGATGCCCATTCGGATTTTGATCGTGCCACCGCCCGCGGGCACGGGGAAACATTGCATCTGCACACGATCCGGGCCGGACGTGGTGACGAGCACGGGATCGCGTCGCTGTTGGATG
This sequence comes from Verrucomicrobiota bacterium, assembly GCA_031384405.1. Lineage (GTDB taxonomy): Bacteria > Verrucomicrobiota > Verrucomicrobiia > Limisphaerales > JADLHS01 > JADLHS01. Next base: position 3,607 of record JANNAO010000329.1, read on the forward strand.
GCAACTTTCTGATACGCCTCGCGCGTCTGGGCGCGACCCGCGAAAGCCGCTTCGCGCTCCTCGCCATTGACCCAGAGGGTGAGCCGGGAAACCACGCCGCCGGGCGGCAGGAGAATCTGGGCGCGCGCTTCGCGAGCCTGTCGCGAGCTGTCGTTGCGGAATTCCATCGTCCACTCGGTGTAACTCCACGCGGCATCGGCATTGATCGTAGTGTCGAGACGTGAGCTTTCGAGGAACAAACCTTTGAGCCGACCACCCACCGCTTCTCCACCCTGATCGTCGTCCCACGTCCACTCATCGAGTTCGCGCCAATTGCCGCGACCGGTTCGCACGCCGGGTGCGGGGACGGAATTGAACGCGCGCCCCGTGACGCGGAAATAGATCGTGCGCGATTGTTCCACCGAGGGCCGCGCAGACCCAGCGATGAGCCAGCTCCACAAATCGCTGTTCTGTGATCGCGCGGTGTACCCGTAACAATCGCGCAGCAATTTTTCTTCACTGCCGATAAACCGCAGCCACCGGATGCCAGTGAGTTGTTGTTCGGGTTCATCGTTGATCGCTTTTTTTAACGCGAGTCGTGTCACGATGGTGGGAGTTTCAACCGCCAGCAACATCAGCCAAGCGAGCGCGATGCCGCGCCAGAAACCCGGCAGCCCGGCAGTCACGCTTCCACTCATGCGCCGGAGTTTGCTTCGCAACATCAGCGTCCCGATCAACGAGAGTGCTGGCGACAGTGGCAACAGCCCCATTCCAAAGAAGATAATGGCGATGAGTCCTGGCAACATCAGCGGCACGAACAGCACCGAGTAAAAGATGGCGACGCCTGTCGCCGTGCCATTCGCCCAGCCGAAAAGAGTTCGGTGGCGTGCGTTGTTGCGAAAGATCGCCGCCCAGACAAAGCAGTTCACCACTGGCACGAGCGCAACGAGCAAGACGTGCCAGATTGTCGGCATGGGATCGTAGAAAGTTTCCGCGCACATCCCGGAAGTGAACTCGACGATGAGCGTCACCAACGGGATAAAGACTGCGATCATCAGCAAAAAGTAACCCGCAGTCTGAGGCGTCGGCTCTGGCGCGGATTCTTTCGGTGCAGCGGCAGCAGGTTCAGCGACTGTTGGTTGAGGCGCACCAATCCGCGCGAGCAATCGCCGCACGTCTTCCTCGGTCACGATGGAGAGTTTGGCGGACGCCACTTCTGCGTCGAGATGTCTGCGGAGGTCTTCGATCACCTCGTCGGCGTCCGCACCGCTGGCGTGCAACGTCGGTCGCACTCGTGTGAAGTAGTTCTCCAATTCCTGTTTCGCCGCGCTTGTCCATTGATTCATGAGCGATCTCCTTTCTTCCGCAAACTGCGGCTGCCCGCGTTCAGTGTGTCCATGTATTCCTCCATCATCTCCAACGCCTTTTTCCCATCGCGCGTCAGCGAATAGTATTTCCGCGCCGGCCCCTCGGACGATTCTTCCAGCCGCGTCGTGACCAGTCCCTGCACGCGCAATCGCGACAGCAGCGGATAAAGCGTTCCCTCCGTCAGCCCCAACCCCGGCACGTCCACGAGCGTCTTGACCAGTTCATAGCCGTAGTATTCGCGCTCCACCAGCACGCGCAGGATGCACATGTCGAGCAATCCCTTGCGCGCTTGGCTCGTCCAGTTGTCGAAATAATCGCTCATGGTGACAGTTCAGTTGCGCCGAAACTCTTTCGCTCCCCACGCGCCCAGTGCGATGGCAAACGCCAGGCCGATCAGCAGCGAATTCAGACTCCAAGCTTGTTCGTCATCGAAGTCCCAACCTGATTTCACCAGGTAGTATTGGATCCAGACAGTTGCGACCACGAATCCGCTCAAAGTTAGGGTTCTGGTGCGGATGCGTTCCATGTTACCGACAGCCAGCCGCAGCGCGGGGATGCAAAAGGCAAAGATCGGGATACAGGCGAATAGGATCTGCTCGAAGTCGTAGTAGCGTTCAGACTCCGTGGCGATGACCTGCCCGCAGAGAGCCAAACCAAACAGCGTAGCCAGAGCTGAGATACTCAGTGCAAAGCGAAATGGTTTCATCTTTGAACCAAACCATTTTTTCGCAAGCGAACCTAAAATCATCGTTGAACTCGCGAGCGTCATCCCAACGATCAGCAGGAAGCCCATCAACGGCGGGCGGGAATTGGAATCAAGCCATTGCGTGAACAGGGTTGACCCCAACATCGCGAGAATGCTCATCAGCGTCACGACCAAGGGAAGCACCAGCCCCGCGAGAAGCGGCGAGCAATGCACGACACCTCCACCCGCTTGCGGAGTCGTTGAATGAATTGCTTGGTCGCCACTCATTGCTACTATGTTATACAAGGAACTAGGCTTTCATGTCAACTGGAGATTTTGGACTGGGACAGCAAAGCAAACGGTGACGGCGTTGGTTCTCCGCTGTTTTCGGTGGAGACAAGCAACCACAATCTTCCAGAGTGCAATAGCTGTGCTTGTGAACTCCCTCTCCCCACCTGCCGCGACGGGCGGGAGCACGGCGGGTCGGATGGGGAAAGGGAAGCCACATTGCCAGCCTTTCGCCGACTAGCGGCTCCAATTAAAACAGCGAAGAACCATCGAAGCCTTGCTCAACTCCCGTCCCGGAAAATGCCGAGTCCGCAAAATCGTGTGCCGTTAAAAATCAGTCACCCAGTCTGCCTGCCGCCCAGAGCGTGCCGCGTGTTACGAGCGTGAGAAAGTTTTCGTCGCGCCATATATCATCCGAGTGGCCGTAGGTGGTGCCGAAGACGCGGGCTTTGCCGTATTGATTGATCCACGCCGCCGGATGCGTTTTCCCATTCCGCTCACTTACCGAAGTCGCCAGCACCGTGGCGTTTGGCCAGAGTTTTTCGATGACATAAAGCTCGTCCATCGGTGTCACCCATTTGTCTGAGACGCCCTTTAAGATCGGATGACTTGGTTCGACCAGTTTGATTGGATACTTGCTTTGATGATCGTGATGTCGGCTGGTCACGCCGAGAAACTCGCGCCAGTCGTCAATGTCCGCCGAGCGATACGTGTGCATCGCGCAATGGATCACCACGGCAGGCACGCCAGCCTTGTGCGCGCTCGTGATCTTGCGGATGTAAATCTGGTTGGTCGTGTCGGCGAAACATTCGTTGTGGACGACCACATCAAAACCCTTGGCCCAATCGAGATTGTCGTAGAGGGAAATCTCGGCGCGTGTTCCTTTGCCGCCGTCGTTCACCACCGTCCACGTAGTTGCCGTAAGTTTGGCGATGGCGTTGGTCAGTTGTTGCGTTTGAAATGGATAGTTGTGGCAGCAACCGCCAGTGATCAGCAGCGCGCGTAAGGGTTTTTGCTTCCCAGTCAATGTGGTGCAGGACGTGAAGGTCAGGAGCGAGCAGGCGATGAGCAGGGCAAAGCGTTGAATCATGACAAACGCTACCTGCGTTTGCTCGTGCTGGTCAATTCCGCCGTTCGCTGATCTTGTAGGCGACGAGGTGACGAGTCGTTGCAGTCAATTCTCCGAAGCACTCCTTACATCGCGCTCTACAGTTGAATTGATGCAACGCCGAAATTCGTGTTCATTCGTGTTCATTCGTGGTTACTCTTTTTGCGCTATGAAATTGATGGGCATTGGCGACGAAGCGGGCGCGAGTCTGGAAACACAACTCGCGGCCACGCGCGATCTGGGCTGGAAATTCATCGAGATGCGCGCGGCGGAATTGCCGGGGCACCTGAAGGCGAATTTCCACGACATCCCAGACGCAGCGTTTGATCTGGCGGTTCAACAACTGGAGCGATCCGGCGTGCAGGTTTATTGCTTCGGGTCGGCGGTGATGAATTGGGCGAAGAAGGTCGGCGATCCTTTCGACATCACGCTCGGCGAGGTGAAGCGTTGCATCCCGCGCATGAATCGTTTGGGCACGAAGTTTGTCCGCATCATGAGCTTCAAGCCGGGCGATGAGGAGTTCTCCACGCCGCCGGAAGTGTTCCGTCGTGTGAAGGATGTGACGAACATGTTTCTGGATGCGGGCGTTCAGCCGGTTCACGAGAACTGCATGAACTACGGCGGCATGAGTTGGCAGCACACGCTCGAACTGCTCGACAAATGTCCCGGCCTCAAGCTCGTCTTCGACACGGCGAATCCCGTGTTCAATCCAGACCGCAGCAAGCCCAAGCCGTGGTCGCGTCAGGATGCGTGGGAATTTTGGACGAACGTGCGCGATCACGTCGCGCACATCCACGTCAAAGACGCGACGTGGAATCCGGCGAAGAACGACGCAGATTACAACTGGCCCGGTGACGGGCAGGGTTGCGTGCGCGAAATCTTGAAGGATGCGCAGGCGCGTGGTTACAGCGCCGGCGTCAGCATCGAGCCGCACATGGTCACGGTGTTTCACGATCCGAATGCAAAGGCGACAACCGCCAATGATGCTGCACGGAAAAACTTTGTCGAATACGGCAAGGTGCTTCAAGAGTTGCTGGCGTAGCATCGTCTGAAGGAACACTGAACAGCGCGTTCGCTACGAGACTCGTTTTTTCCGCCGTTCTGAATTTGAACATTGCTCCACTCTTGTCGGTCTGGGTATATGTCTGTCAATCCATCCGCCGCACGGGGTTAATCAAGATGGGGAGCAGCGAATGCACATGGCTTTCAATCAACTTCTCCGGCGGGCGCAATCTGCGTTCCGGGTTTTCTCACGAGCGTTGCAGTGGCGGCGCGTCGCCGTAGTGGGACAGCGCATCTTGCCTGTCCAACCACGCTCTAATTTCTTGTTGGTTTTTTTTAAGAGACCCACGCACGGAGGACACGCGAGACGCACTGTCACACTGGGAGGAC
>JANNAO010000437.1:0-1543 GCA_031384405.1 Verrucomicrobiota bacterium
GATGATCCGCGCGTGTTCATCTACGGGCAGGATGTCGGCGCGTTCGGCGGCGCGTTCAAGGCGACGAAGGGTTTGGCGAAAGAATTTCCCGGTCGCGTGTTGGATTCGCCGATTGCCGAGGATGCGATGGCGGGTCTGGCAATCGGCGCGGCACTCGAAGGCATGAGGCCGATTCTGGAAATGCAGTTCGCGGATTTTTCCACCGTGGCGTTCAATCAAATCGTGAACCAAGCCGCGACGATGTTCTGGCGCACGAACATCTCCTGTCCGATCACGGTGCGGCTGCCTTGCGGCGGCACGGCGGGCGGCGGTCCGTTTCACAGTCAGACGATGGAAGCGATCTACGCGCATTATCCCGGACTGGTGGTGCTGACGCCCGCGACGGTTGAAGACGCATACAGCATGTTGCTCGAAGCGGTGGCGATTGATGACCCGGTGATTTTCTGCGAGCACAAATTTCTCTATTACCATCTCAAGGCGGATTCGTTGCCCACGGAAGCATTGCCTGTGGGCAAGGCGCGCATCGCCCGCGTGGGGCGCGATCTGACGCTCGTGACTTACAGCGCGATGGTGCATGAATCTTTGGCCGCTGCTGACGAACTTCGGAGCGAAGGTTGGGAAGTCGAGGTTGTGGATTTGCGTTCGGTCAAGCCGCTCGATACTGACACGGTCATGGCGAGCGTGGCGCGGACGGGACGATTGCTCTGCGTGGGCGAGGCCTGGCCGTGGGGCGGCGTGACGGCAGAAGTCATCACGCGCGTTGTGTGCGAGGGTTACGATTTGCTCGACGCTCCTCCACAACGGCTCAATGCTAAAGATACGCCTGTGCCGTATCATCCAAATCTCTGGTCGGCGCACCGTCCGACGGCGAGCAGCATCGCTGACGCCGCGAGAAAAGTTTTACAACGCTAGAACGATTATGCCGCAAGTTCCCATCATCATGCCGCAGCTCGGTGAATCCATCGCCGAGGCCACGATCGTCAGTTACCTCGTCAAGCCCGGCGATACCGTCGAGGCCGACCAAGACATCATCGAGGTCGAGACGAACAAGGCGAACATGAACGTGGTTTCGCCGTCGCGCGGAGTCATCGAAAAGTTCACCGCGCAGATCGGGGAGAGTTATCCAGTAGGCGCGGTGTTGGGTGAGATTCAGGTCAGCAAGGAAGATGCGGATCGGACTGGCATGGACACGGTGCATCTGGAAAAAGTTCGGAGCGATGCCAAACACGGCACGACAACAGCAGAAGATGGCAAAGTATCCGGCGCGCGAGTGCAGCCTACGGTGCATGGTCTGCCGGTGCCCGCTCATGCGGCGGGTGCAGGATATATTTCTCCGCGTCTCAAGGCTCGTATGAACGAACTCGGCTTGCACGCCGCTGATCTTTCCGGAGTGGCGGGCAGCGGTGCAGCGGGTCGCGTGACGGTTGAAGACTTCGAGAAATATATCGCGAGTCTGGAGAAACAAAAACTCACGCCTGCGTCCTCAATGCGCATCGCCGTGGCTGATGCCATGCGGCGGAGTTGGACGCGACCGCTTGCGACG
>JANNAO010000466.1:0-14043 GCA_031384405.1 Verrucomicrobiota bacterium
GCCATCACTTCAAACACAAAGCGCGTCCGTTCCAAAACTGCTGCGTCTCCGCCCACAAAGAAACTCAACTGCCCCGCCGCCGCCGGACCGCGACTCCCCGTCACCGGCGCGTCGAGCAATTCACACCCGCGTTCCGTCGCAAGCGTCGCGAGTTCCTTCACCCAATTCACCGTCAGCGTGCTGCACTCGATGAACACCGAGCCACGTTTCGCGCCTTCAAGCGCACCGTTCTCACCAAGCCACATCGCCCGCGACGCCACATCATCCGCCACCATGCTGATGATGATGTCAGCGTTCGTTGCAGCCTCACGCGGTGTCGAGGCGACTCGCGCTCCATCCGCAGCAAGCGATTTTGCCTTGTCCAAGCTGCGATTGAAGGCCGAGAGCGGAAAGCCAGCCTTGAGCAACCGCGCGGCCATGCCTCCGCCCATGATGCCAAGACCTAGAAACGCAATGTGAGGTTTGGATGCCGCGTTCATCGGGCGCGAATCGTTTTAGTGGCGGTTGCGCACTGGGTGAATCCGCGCCGCTCAACCGCATGAAATGTTTCAGACCTTGTCGAGCCAACGATGTGGTCAAAACCCAATGCCCCTTCTGCTTTCCAGCCGTCTGTCCGGCAGGCAGGCAAGATGCGCGCCGCCACTTCCCATTCGTGTCTGTTCGTATCCATTCGTGGTAAATCTTTTACGGCTTGGTTTCCGCCGTCAACGGTTTCGTGAGTTGCGGCGGATAGAGATAGCCCATCGAAACGTGCGAAACATCGTTGCGATAAATCGGGTCTTCCATCAGCCAGACATTGCGACGCGTCGCCGGAATCGTCGTCGTGTAGATGCGCAATTCACCCGGCACAGTCGTGATGATCTCCTCGCGCCAATCACCGAGAATGTCCGCGATGGCGATGACCTTGCCCTCGATCTTGCCGAGCTTTCCGCCCTTGTATTTCACGATGTCGCCCTCGCGTGTGAGATACGGCTTCACATAGCTGTCGTCCCAGTAGATCGGATTCGGCGCGAGCGTGCCGAAATCCTCGCGCGACAAAAGTTTTCCATCCGTGGCGCTATACAGCCAGCGATCTGGCAAAAACTTCTCTCCGCCGTAAAACTCCATGCCCGGATTCTTCGGATCAATGTCCGCCAGCAATCCCTGACTGTGGATGTGCGTGGTCAGATGATCGCAGCCCCAGAGAATTTTCCCCGTCTTCGCGTCCACCACGGTGAAACCATTCTTCTCCTGCGCCGTCTCGAACCCGTAGGCAATCTCCAAACCGGGATTGCTCGGAATCACATCCGTCACGTAACACACATCGGGATGACCCATGTTCAAATTCCAAAGAGCCTTGCCGTTGTCATCAATCACCGCCGCGCCCAGAACGACTTCCTCGCGTCCGTCGCCATCCACGTCCGCCGCGTGAACTCCGTGCATTCCCTGACCGCGCACTTGCGGCGACTCGTCGTCACCATTCCATTTCCAAACTGTTTCAAGTTTTCCTCCGACCAAGTTGTAAGCATCCACGAGCATCTTGGTGTAAGTGCCGCGCATCGCGAGAATGCTCGTCCGTTTCCCGTCCAACTTCGCGAGCCCGATCAAATGCCGCGACGCACGGTTGCCGACCTTGTCGCCCCACTCTGCGATGTCGCCGCGCGCAGGCCAATCCACCCGCGCGATGTCTTTGCCGGTCATCCCGTCCCACACCGAGAGATATTCCGGCCCATCAAGAATGCGCCCCGCTTCATTGCGATATACCTTGTCCGTCGGCGCGGTCTTGAGCGCGACCTCCGCTTTTCCGTCTCCGTCAAAGTCCGCCACGATCATCGGCGACCACCACACGCCTTGCTCGATGTTCCAACCGAGATCGCGCTGCCAGAGAAAAGTTCCGTCATGCAGATACGCCTCCACCTTGAATGTGTTGGTGCTCAACTGCCAGACGCCCGGATCACTCGTCTGTTGCGGTTGCTTGATGACGAAATCCAGTTTGCCGTCCCCGTTCAAATCCGCGATGCCGACTTTGCTGAAGACGTAATTACCATTGAGCATCAGCGACTGATACGGCTGCGGTTTGGATTTGGCAGGCAAGACGGTTGAATTCGCCGCACCCGTCTCCTCGCCATTCACAACGGTTTCGATCAACCAACGATTACTTTTGCTCAGTGAAACTGTCGTGTCGAGAAAGTCGGTCGAGGCTCGGATCGGCTCTGGCGTCAACTTGATTTCCTTCCCGCCGTCCGTGGAGCGATACACGTTGAAGGCAATGTTCGTTGGATCACTGCCAAGCAAACGCCAACCGAGATAGGCTTGTTTCTTCGGCGTCGCGATGGCGATCAAGCCTCGAACCTGTGGCGCAGAGTGGACGGATGAACCTGAGCCGACAACAAGCGCACGCACGCCAGACACAACAAGGACATTTCCCAGTGCATCTGTGTAACGAGATTCACCGGGTAGCGGTTGATTCGATTTTGCGACCCACGGAGTTGCAAAGCCGAAGCCACCGTGGGTGACATTTGGCGAGTAATCAAATCCTTCGTACGCCACTAAAGCCGCGTGAGTTGTGCTTGTGATTACCAAACCACTCCAAAGCGTAAAGGCAAAAAGCGCAACAGACGCAGTGACGCGCCGAAGAGTCGTAGCGGCAGGCATCCCTGCCTGCCGTAGAGCCGTGGCTTCCAGCCCGGCGGAAAAAACCGTCCGTGAGTTGAAGTGCTTAAAACAATTAACCGATCGTTGATTACTCGATGCGTCTTTTCCGGGCGGCAAGGATGCCAGCCCTCTACGGCAGGCAGCGATGCCCGCCGCTACGTTCGCGTTCGTGTTCATTCGTGGTTCACTTTCATAAGTCCGTCCAGGATTTCTTTGCTCACCGAAATCGCCGTCCCGTGCTTGACGCCTTTCGGAAACGAAATCTTCGATGTGACATCCTTCCAAGTCTTCAAATCCTTTGACCGCATGGCTTCGTAGCGACGGTCGCGATACGCGTCGAAATAAACCATGAACTCCTCGCCGACCCGCAACGCACTCGGCCCTTCCACCCAATCGCGCGTGAACGGTTCGCCTGCCGCCGTGTAAGGCCCGGCGATATCGTCGCTCGTCGCGATCCGCAGATTCTTCTTCACCGGATTGCGCGTCTCGTCCTTCACGATCAAATGATACTTCCCGCGCACCGACAAAATCGTCGCGTCAATCACGTTGAAACCCGGCTCGTAAAACAATTTCGCGGGCGTGTAGGTTTTGAAATCCTTCGTCGTCGTGGCGTACATGCGATGATTGTATTTGTCATCACCGCCGCCCGCTGTTTCGAGGAACTGGTTCGTGATCGTCGTCGCCCAGAAGAGGATGAACTCGCTGCGCTTCCTGTCCCAGACGATCTCCGGCGCCCAGCAATTGATCGCCGCCGCCTCATGCGCCATCACAGGAATCGCCTGCTGCTCCGACCAATGAATTAAGTTCGACGACGATGCGTAGCCGATGGTTTTGCCCTGCCACGCCGTCGTCCAAACCATGTGAAACATTCCATCCGGCCCGCGCAGCAAACACGGATCGCGCATGAGTTTCGATTCGCCGACGAGCGGTGCGAGAAAACTTTTGCCGCCGTTCAACGCCTCCCACTTGTAAGCATCCCGACTCCACGCGAGGTGCAATCCGTCCTGGCCGTTGTCCACGAAGTAGGAGAACAGATACGCCTTGTCCACGTCCGGCGGCGCCGCAACACCCAGCGCAGGCGCACGCATCCGCTCGCCGGACACGCGATAAAGCACCGCGCCGTGCGAGGGAACTTCCGCCGACACCTCATCCGATACTTTGCCCAAGTCCTTTCCCGCCCACAGATCGCGGACACGAACTTCCCCGTTGAAACCAAGATCGGAAATCTTCGCCGCCACTTTCATCGTCACGCTGTTGGTGTTCTTGTCCCGCGTGTTGAACAACGCCACGTATTTATCCTTCATGCCCGGCGCGTCGGCGATCCACCCGATCAAACCATCGCGATTGAACAACTGTTTGTTGCCGGAACTCTGCTGATTCACCGCCAGCACGTCATCATTCGTCAGCAACGACAATGTAAAATCGTCCAGCTTCGTCAGATCGCCGCCCATGAAGAGCGGCGAGCGCGCGATGCTCCACAACGTCATCAGCGTGAACTGTTCGTCGCGCGTGAACTTGGTCGTCTTGCCGAAACGAATCTTCCCGAGCGGCAACATGTCTGCGTCTGGCCAGTGACCCGGTCCGATGAACGGCGACCACTTGCGCAACCGCTCAAACTGGTCGTACAGCAATTTCCAGTCATCCCAGAAATCGTCGCTGATGCGCCACAGGTTCGCGTGCTGCGAAGCGTGCGACGCTTCCGGCACGGGCGTTTCGCCGGGCGACGTGCTCAACAACATCGGTCGGCCCGTGCGATCAATCGCCATGCGGATGGCTTCAACTTCGGCGCGATTGTTCGCGTAAGGCCGGCTCAAATCGTCCACCTTCACGAAGTCCACGCCCCAGCTTGCGATGAGTTGGAAAACGGAATCGTAATACTCCTGCGCGCCAGGCTTGCTCATGTCCACGCCGAACATGTCGGGATTCCACGCACAAACACTGTTCGTGTTGGCGATGTCCTGCGCGCGGAACTTTGTTCCCTTGACCGGCGTGTTCGCGCGCACCGCCTGACGTGGAATGCCGCGCATCAGATGGATGCCGAACTTCAAGCCTTTGCCATGCACGTAATCTGCCAGGGCTTTGAAGCCGACGCCGTTTGCCGCAGACGGAAAACGATTCGTCGCAGGAAGCAAACGCCCGAACTCATCCGTCACCAGCGTCGCGTTGTTGCGATAATCAAAACTGTTCGCCGCCGGTTCGTACCACTGGATGTCCACGACGACGTATTGCCAGCCGTGCGACTTGAGTTTGTCCGCCATCACGTCCGCCTGTTCCTTCGTCTGCTTTTCGGTGACGGTCGTGGCGAAACAATCCCAACTGTTCCAACCCATCGGCGGTGTCTGTGCCCACAGGAGAAAATCATCCTTCGGCGGCGCGCTTTCTGGCGGGAGAAGATTTTTCGCGAGTTTCTCCGCGCCTTTGTAGGCGACGACGTGAGGAGTCGTCCACGTGTCGGCTTTCGCAGCGGGACGACTCGTTACCTCGTCGCCTACAGGCTTGGCCACTCGCACGCCCTCGACGACGGATGCCGCGTTCAACTTTGCCCCAGCCAGCGTCGTATGCGTGTGATCGCCCGGACGGAAGAACATCGAAGCCACCACGGTTTGACCGATCTGCTCGTACCGCGACGCGACGATTTCGTTCAAGTCCAGAAACGCCGCCCCGCCCTGCTCTGCCGCGTCTTTGGCAAATTTCCCGTAGCCAGACGACTCGCGCCCGACCTTTCCATCCTTCCAGATGTTGCGCGGAATCTGCGAGACGACGATGGGCGTCGCGCCCTTCTCCTTTGCGCCGGAAATGTATTGCCGGAGATACCAGCCGTAAGTGTGGACGACTTCGATCTTGCCGTTGCTGTTGGTGATCGTTTGTGTTTCGTCACCGTTACCCTTGAGCGAGCCACGACCCTTGTTGCCGTTCAACCCGCCGCCGTCATTGTGACCGAACTGCATCATCACGAAATCGCCGGGCTGAATCTGCGACTTCACTTCGTCCCAACGTCCCTCGGCCAGAAACGTCCGGCTGCTCCGCCCGCCGATGGCGCGATTCTCCACACGGATTGCGTCCGCATCAAAATGGCCGCCGATCAAACTGCCCCAGCCCCACATCGCATCCGCGCCGCGCCCGTTACCGTTGCGCACGGTGGAATCGCCGATGAGCCAGAGCGTAGGACGGGAATTGGTTTCGGCGGCGAAGGAGGTGAATAATGTGAATGCGAAAATGGAAACGAGTAGCGCGAGTAAAACGGTAGGGCGCGTCACTCCGTGCGCGCCGCTGAAGGGGCGAGCGTCCTCGCGAGCCGGCTCGTCAGTAGCCTCGCCCAACCATAAAAATGCGGCGCGCACGGAGTGACGCGCCCTACCATCTTGATACTCATTACCCGCCGCTCTTCGCGCTGCGGATGGATTTTTTCTCAGAAAGACTGTCGGCGGGAGTGGGGATTGTTTTTCCATTCAATTTGACGTTGTTGAATTTCAGGCCGGTTGTGTTGCGGACAGTGAACTGTTTTTCCGCGCGGATGTCCACGTTCTCCAAAGTGATGTTTTTCAGCGGACTTTCCGCCAACCCCACCAGCGACCCCGCTGATTCGCAATCGCGCGCCTTGAGATTTCGCACCGTGATGTTGCGGAACACCGGCGTGCCCCGATCCTCTGACACCGGCGTTCGGAACTCCTCTGGAATCCACATCGTGCTGAACGCATCCATGTTGAAGCTGAACACACGCGCCGTGCCTGTGGCCGTGATGTTCTCGTAAATCACATTCTCAACAACGCCGCCGCGACCCATCCGCGTCTTGAATCGCACGATCTCCTCGCAACCTCTGTCCGCGCGACAATCCCGGATGCGCACATTGCGGATGCCGCCCGCCGTCTCGCTGCCGAACACCACCATGCCCGCCGCATTGCCGACGCGGCAATTCACAATCTCCACATTCTCCGTCGGACGATTCACCCGCAACCCGTCCGCGTCCCGGCCCGCCTTCAAACAAATCGCATCATCCGCGCACTCGATGTCGCACGAGGCGATCAACACATTGCGCGACGAATCCACGTCAATGCCGTCCGAGCTCGCCGCGCGGACTGGTGTCAACGGCGCGCGAATCGTCAGACGTCGCACCTCGACCTGCTCGCAATACGTCAGTTGAAGATTCCAAAAGGCCGAATCCTTCAACATCAGTCCGCCGACATAGACATTGGTGCAGTTCATCAGATGAACCAGACGTGGGCGCGGCACCTTGAAGTGCGGATCAATGCGATTTGTCTCCTTCGCGCGCATGTCCCAATACTCTTTCCACCAACGCTCACCCGAACCGTCAATCACGCCCTCGCCCAAGATGCGGACGCCAGCGAGTCCATTTGCGTTCACCAAAGCGGCGGGCCACTTCATTTCCAACCCGGCGATGCGCGTGTTGATCCACGGATAGTCGTTTGTATCCTGCGATCCTTTCAACACGCCCCACTTCTCGATGCGAAGATCAACGCCCTGCTTGAGGAAGATTGAACCCGTGACAAACGTCCCGCGCGGCACGACCACCAAACCGCCACCGTTTGTCGCGCAGGAATCAATCGCGGACTGGATGGCAAGTGTGTTGAGAGTTTTGCCATCGCCAACTGCGCCGTGGTCGGAAATGACAAGGCGTTGGGCGGCGTGGAGAAACGATGCCGAGAACAATAATAATGCGACGGCGAGAGACAATAAATGGGTGGAAGTTGTCGCGCTGCGACAACTCCGCCGCGTACCAGCGGCGGAACAAGCGCGGCGAATCATGCGCTCGAAAATGCCCTTTGCCCCGCTGAACGCGGCACTACTCGTCGCAGCGCGACGAGCCCTACCACTCTGACGATTCGCGTTCATTTCCCTTCCTCCCCATTCAACGCCGTCACCTCACGCAACGTCACTGGGCCGAGCAGTCCCGCATTCGCCAGCGGCCAGTTCGCCGCGTTGAACGGCTTGTAATCCTGATTCACGAAGTTGATGTCGTGAAACGTCTGCCACTTCACGCCGCGCTGATCCAGATCGCGGATGCGATTCGCCGACGTGCTGGTGACTTCCACTTCGAGTTCGTTCCCCGTGGGTTTCAAATTGTCCACGGTCACGCGATACGGCGGAATGAGCAGCGTGCCGAAACTTTTTCCGTTCAACTTCACGCGAGCACTTTGAGCAACCTGGCCCAGATCAAGCGAAACGGTTTTGCCAGGTTTTGATGGCGCATCAAACTTGAGCGTGTATCTCGCCGTGCCGGAAAATGCTTTCGCAGCATCACCGCCGAGTGCCGCCCACGAACCGAGTTCATGCGAAGTGAACGATGCGGGCAACTGCGGCCCGCCCAAAATAAAATCAACTCGCCAGTTGCCAACCAGCAGCTCGCTTGACCGCGCGGGTTGCTCGTAACTCCAGTTCGCGCCCGTCGCAGCACGATTTGAAGTCCGCACGATGATGGATTCGCCAGGTTGAAGTTGAACGAAGACTTCCACGCCCGCCGCCGTATTGCGCAAAGCACCGTTGCCCGTGCGTCCCGTCATCGCGTCCATCAAGACGACGGAGCGCGCCGCAGTCGCGAGCGGCAGCCAGCGTTCAATGGCGCGTTCGCTGCGGTTGGCGATGAAATAATTCCGCCCGCCATCAAACGAGCGACGGATGTAAAACAGCCCTTCATGATCCACCATCTTCTCGCGCGCAACACCAGCCTGCGCGAGTGCGGATTCAACATCGCCAACGAGGATGCGGCCTTTGCCGACCTGCCCGACAGTCATCTGAGAAATCAATGCGGCAAACTTCGCGCGGCGATTTTCTAGGTCGCCCAAACCGGGAACGTCCTTCGGCAGTTCGCCGGAGAAAATCACCGTCGCTCCCAGCTTCGCGAGCGCGACAAGTTTTTCCAACGTCGGCAGCGATATCACATCGCACTGCGGCACGACGATGACTCGATAGTTGCCACCGGGAACTTTGACTTCGCCGCCGGAATTTTTCGCGGCAGCCAACTGACGATCCGAGACATAATCAAACGCGTAGCCGCGTTGCCAGAGTTGCTCCGCAGTGTGGCCGATGGATTGCGATTCAAACCAGCCGCGCGCATGAACCGTCATGTGTGGCAACAGCGGTACTGCGCTGGCCTTCTGCCAAAAGTCATTGATCGGCCAGTAAAGCAGGATGTCGTTGTCAGACTTGCCGGATTGAAGAATGGACTGGCAGCGCGCGACGTAATCATTGAGCGCACGCGCGTCGCGCCAGACGGCGTTGCGCGGATTCATCTCGTAGCTCGCGTAAAAAACCCAGCCGGGCCACGGAGCTTCATCCGGAGAATAGCAAGTGCCGTGATAGAAAACGTGGTTCACGCCAGAGACGAACAGGTCGTCGAGCAGATATTTCATGTCCGCGAGCGTCTCGGTGAAATGTTCCTTGAGCCAAGTGCCCGTTTCGCAGCCGACGAATTTCCGCCCCGCCACATGCGCCGCAGAGGAGGCGAACTTGCTGATGAGTTTGTTGCGATCCAACCGGAACATCTCCGTCTCCGGCACATCGGCCAGCGCGTAGAGATCAAGGAGATTGCCTGGTGAACCATGCGCCTCATTGCGTGTGATGAAGCCGCGATCATGCGACCACTTCACCCATTGCGGCAGCGAATCCTCCACCATGATGTCGGAAACGGTCTGGCGATAATCGGCGAGCACGCGGGCGGTGCGCTCTGTAGCCGACGACGTGAGGAGACGTTCAGTGTTACGGGAATCCGACTCGTTACCTCGTCGCATACCATCGGAAGCGAAGAACGCAGGCAACTCCGTCTGCAACTTGTAGCCGCGACGCCGCTCAAACTGCGCGAAAAAATCCGGCGACCAATCGGATTTGTATTCGTAGGAATCGTGATACTGGGCGCGGGGTTTCGCGCCGCGATACTTGGCGAATGCTTCTGTGTGGCTGCGCAAGAACACCGGCATGGCGTTCGAGTAGATCAGATTGAGCATCGGGCCTTCGCCACCAAGCGCGGGACGTTTTACCTTTTGAGCGTTCAGCTTTTGGGAGATGGCATAGACCTTTGCGCCGCTTTCGGGGGCAGTCCATGAAACAGAGCCGTCCGGGAGGATTTGCGAAGTGAGGTCGAGCGGAGTTGATGGTTGATGGTTGATGGTTGATAGAGGAGATCGGGAATCGGGAAACGCCACAAGTGCCTGGGTTTTCTTCGGATCAAACTTCTCAGCCAGCTTTTCGCCCGCTGCGACATCAAAAGTTTTCACAACGACGTTGGCGTTGCCTTCCTGTTCGCCGACATACGGGCCGCCGCCGAAACACCAGCCCGTGCCCGTGGTCATGTCCACGCCGAGATCAAGCCGCTTGGCCTCGCGCACGGTATGATCCAGCATCTCCATCCAGCGCGGCGAGAGATAGCTGATGTAGTTCGTCTCCCAACCCTTCGCGCCGTAGATGGGAATGATGTGAACCCCGCCGTAGCCAGCGTCCCGATAGCGTGTCAGTTCGCGGGTGAGATTAGTCTTATCCACCGCACTCCCCATCCACCACCAGTACGCCCACGGGCGTTGCTCGCGGGTGATGACGGGCCAATTATGCGCGGCGGGCTTCGATTGTGCCTTGGCAGGAGCATGAACAAATAAAAAAGTCGCTGCCAGAAACGAACCCAGAAACGCACCTTGAACACGTGCGCTACTTCCGTTCAGAAAGCACACAATCCGACACCACATAGACGCGAGAACACTCAACTGGATGCGACGATAGAAACGTTTTCCGCAAAGTAACAAGTTTTTAACGAGACGCCGTTTCCAACAATGTCAGAATGTTGGTCAGTGTAACGTTGTCGTAGTCAGCCATTGTTTGCGACAGGGTGATTGCTTGGGCACTCTTGGCGAAAGACGCGCTGCCGTCATTAAATGCCACTTGCCAACCTTTGTCGGAAGCATGCGCCAACTGGTCTAGCGTCGTCTGGCTTCCAAGATAGTCCATGATCAAGATTTTGCGTTGTTTGATGTCGGAAGTTTTTTGCATGATCCGGTACTCATCAGCGGCACCGACCGGATTTCGCACCCAAGGATTGAACATATAACCCGAACGTACATCTCCGCCACCATCACTGCTCATGAACTCTGGTATGCTGTATCGCCCCATCCCCAAAAGAGCATCCACCTTGTAGCTCGGACAAAAAAAGATTTTACCGGAGCCTGCATATTTCGTTGGATACAAGTACCCAAGATTCTGGAACTGGCCTGCCCCGAATACTGTCGGGGGCTGGATTGTTCTGGGAACGCGAGTAAGCGGATTTCCCGACCAAACGTAGCGAGAGTACCACGTTCCACGCATCAAATTGACAGCACCAGTCGCCGGATGCGTCCACGTCGGAAACATATCGCTGGAATCCGCTGCGTACAAAAGACTGCCAATCGCACATTGCTTCAACTGTGACAGGCACACGGTGCGTAACGCTTTTGACTTCGCCTTTGCGAGCGCGGGCAGAAGCATTGCCGCGAGAATGGCAATGATAGCGATGACAACCAGCAATTCGATAAGGGTAAAAGCTTTGACCGACTTGCCGCGATATTTGTTTCGTTCGTGATGTTTCATAAATTGGGGATCAGGTTCGTCATACACTGCGTTTGATTTCAGGCACTGAATCTTCTCAGCGGGGTTTCTGACTGGAGAGTTCTCCTTTGAGCTTTTCCACCAGTGCTTCAAGAGCCTGCTTCTGTTCGGCTGAAATTGTCGGATTTGAAGAAAGTCTTTGAAGTTGTGGAATTGCCTCTGTGTAAGCACTGGCATTAATCGTCCCCGCCTTCACCAAATTAAGCGTCTCTTGCACGGGATGCATTAAACTCGGCGGAGCGGATTCGAAAGCCTTTCTCACGGCAACCGCTTCCGCAGGCAAACCTTCATCAGCTTGAGTGTTTTGCTTGTTGGACTTCCCACATCCAGCCGCGACCAATAGCAGGATAACCAAGGAGTGCGTGATGAGTGCCAAGGCAAATTTGGTGTGTTTACTTTTCATTATTGCATTGATCTGCGTGCTTTGTTCTAAGAGCAAGGGCGTCGGTTTTACGACGCCCCTGCTTGAATCAGATTGATTGTTTATTCAATCAAGGCAAAGGCAATGTCAAACGGTAGAACACCGTCGGATTGCCCGGAACAATCGGCATGAACATCTGGTTGGTCGCGGTCGAGCCAGCGACATTGAACCAAGTGGCCGTGATGCCGACATTGATCGCGTTGGTCTGAGTTTGAAGCGTCCAGCCGGTGCGATCTGTCGGCCAGCTCAAATCCAGCGTGCTGCCGCTGACCACGCTGGTGATCGGAGCGGGAGCGGGGTTCAATCCGGTGGTCAACGTGATGCTGCCATTCACAGCAATATTGTTCACCCAGACGTAGGTGATCGAACCATCCACGCTGGTCGTAGGCAGGTTGACAGTGGTGAACGCACCGACTGCACTGCTGAACAACTGATAGGTGCTGCCCGACAGCAGTGTGGGGCCAGCATTGGCGACGTTCAGCGTCGCGCCACCTCCAGAGTAGCTGGCCGCATTGAGACGGTCGCAGTTCTGCGGCAGGTTGGAGCGGTTGAGGTCCATGTTGACCGTGCCATTGAGGCTGACGGAGCCGCTGACAGCCATCGTCCCGATTCCGAGACCGGCGTTGACGGTTGAACCGGGCTGCACGTTGACGTTGCCGGTGATGTTGCCGGTGCCGTTCAGGCTCTGACCGGAGAGGATGTCCAGCGTGCCTGTGGTCACCACAACCGTGTTGGTCGGTTGATCAATCGCGGAAATGTCGGGAGTGGTTTGATTGGTAAAGTAACCAATCGTGGATGCGTCGAGCGTGCCGCCAGCGAGTGTAATGCTGGGGGAGTTGGTGAGGTTGTTGGGAGCAACAACCGTCAAGGTGCCATTGCTGACCGTTGTCGTGCCGATGTAGGCGACGGCGTTGCTGAACAGAGTGTAAGCAACGACGCTTGTATCAGGCAGAGTGACCGTGTTGGTGTAATACCTGATGCCATTAAAGGTTAACGAACCTGTGCCGACTTTGACGATGCTGTTGGATGTGCCAATGGGGCCGGAGAACGCGGTGCTGAGGTTTTTTGCACCGATCATGAATGTTGCAGATACTCCGGGGTTGGCAAAACTGGGGTTGCCCAGTGAGCCACTGCCAGTCAAAGCACCTAGGCGGGCAATTTTAGTATCGCGGTTGAACAAGTTGCCTTCGACAATAAACACGGTGTTATCACCGCCGCTTTCGAGAGCTGCTCCGCCGGTGTTGAATCGGACTGAAGCACCATTGGAAACCACGACCGTTCCTGGGAATGATGCCCAAGACACGGTGCCGCCGATGGACATCGGGCCGGAATAGACGTTGGTGTTGTTCGCACCGCCGATGAACTGGCCGTTGTAGGAGTTAGCCTGACCAGAAGACCGGAAGTACACCGTGCCGGTCGCGTCCACGTTGGTGATGGCGTTCGGGACTTGGGATGATGTGGAGACGTTCGTGGGCAATTGGATCACAGCACTGTTGCTCGCCGTGATGCCGCCTGTGCCTGCGGTGCCGCTGCCGCCCGGATTGCGGACGCCAATGGCGAGCGTCGCGCCACTGGCAACGATTGTGCCACCAGAGTAGGAGTTGTTACCGTTCAACTGCAAAGTGCCTGAAGGGATGTAGATGCCGATGTTACCGCTGGCTCCGTCGGAGATGATGCCCGTGTAGTTACCCACGCCGGAGTGGGTGATGATGCTTGCGCCGGCACCCGCAGAATTCGCGATGGTTGTTCCATCCGCTCCTGTCAGTGTGGTGACGTTCAAGCTCGTGGTGGTGCGAAGATTGCCGCTGTTGATGGCGACTGCGCTTGCACCGGAACCGAGGGCGTTTGCATTCTGGGCTTCGAGTGTTCCCGCGTTGATGACTGTCGGCCCGACGTAGGTGTTCGCGCCGGACAATGTGATTGAACCCGTGCCTAGTTTGGTCACACCCAGTGTGCCGGATGTATTCTTCACCAAGCCGGAGAATGTTCCGCTGTGATCCGCACCGCCAATAGTCAGTGTGGAAGTTCCGCCGGAGGCGTTGTCAATCGTGCCGTTACCAAGGAGGGCATTGACGGTGTTATTGAAGCCGTTCAAGTCAATGACTCCTGAACCATAGACCGCGACATTACCTGAGCCGACTGCTGAGATCGCATTGCCGGCACCGACTTTAACTGTGCCGTTGCTGACGACTGTGCCGCCAGCGTAGGTATTGACGGTGTTGAGATTGAGAATGCCCGCACTCTTCTTGACCAAGCTGGTCGTGCCAGCGATCTGGCCGACGCCAGTGAATGTGTAATCACCGGAGACAGTATCAACCACGACTGATGCCGGAGCCAAAGTTCCAACCAAGCTCACGCTCGGATTAGCCAAACCAGTTCCGTTGAATGTCACGTTGTCAGAGTTG
>JANNAO010000513.1:0-2387 GCA_031384405.1 Verrucomicrobiota bacterium
CGTTTTTGTGACTCTTGCGCCTTTTTGTGGCTAATGAATCGCCGGATTTAATTTTCCGTCAGCCCGCTTTGCCGTCTCATGCGCTGGAGTTGCGCGTCCCACCCAACCAGTTCGCCGCGATCTCGCGTGCTTGCCGGATCAAGGCGATGTCGCCGCGCAGATCACCAAACCGGAACTGCGGCAACCCGCTTTGTTGCTGACCGAGCAACTCGCCGGGGCCGCGCAGTTTCAAATCTTCTTCCGCGATCTTGAATCCATCCGTCGTGTCTTCCATCACGCGAAGGCGATCTTGCGATCCCGGTTTCCGCACGTCAGAGATCAGGATGCAAAAACTTTCATGCGCGCCGCGCCCGATGCGTCCGCGCAACTGATGCAATTGCGCCAGCCCGAACGACTCCGCGTTCTCGATGAGCATCACCGTGGCATTCGGCACGTCCACGCCAACTTCGATCAGCGACGTGGCGAGCAGCACATTCACGCGGTTCGCGCGGAAGTCCGCCATCACGCTTTCTTTTTCAGCCGCCTTGACGCGACCGTGCAGCAGTCCGACGTGGAATGGAGCGAGCTTTGTTTTCAACGAATCAAACTCCTTGGTCACGGCTTTCAATCCATCCGCATTCTCCTCCACGCGCGGATAAACCACATAAGCCTGTCGCCCCTCCGCAAGTTTCTGGCGCAAGAACTCCCAGACCTTGGGCAACTTGTCCGACGCACGCACAAACGTCTTCACCGAGCCGCGCCCCGGCGGCAGTTCATCAATCACCGACAAATCCAGATCACCGTAAAGCGTGAGACCCAGCGTGCGCGGAATGGGCGTGGCCGTCATCACGAGTAGATGCGGATAATTGCCCTTGCGAACCAGTTGCTCGCGCTGCGTCACGCCGAACTTGTGTTGCTCGTCAATGATCACGAGGCCGAGCTTGGGCAGCGCGAAGCCGTCCGTGAGCAGTGCGTGGGTGCCGATGGTAATTGTTGCAGGTTGAAGGTTAAAAGTTGCAGGTTCGGTGTGCGCGTGTGCTGCGGGATTTCCAACCTTCAACTTGCAACTTGGAACTTGCAACACCTCCTCCTTCCGACTGCCCGTCCTCATCTCCACCTTCACGCCGAGCGGTTCGAGCCAATGCGAGAAGTTGCGGAAGTGTTGCTCCGCGAGAATCTCCGTGGGCGACATGAGCGCGACGTTGAATCCGCTCTCCAACGCCATCAGCGCAGTGCAAGCGGCCACAGCGGTTTTGCCAGAGCCGACGTCGCCTTGCAGCAATCGCCGCATCGGATGCGCGCCACCCATGTCCGCGCGGATTTCGCGCAGCACGCGGGTCTGCGCGGCGGTCAGCTTGAAGCCGAGTTGCGCGAGAAAAGGTTTGATGAAGTGATTGTCCCCGGCACAAGCTAACGCCTTCGCACTGGCCTCAAATTTCTTCCGCCGCGTCTGAATCTGAATCTGCAACTCCACGAACTCATCCAGCGCGAGCCGTTGCCGCGCGAACTCCACATCGGTCAACTCCTCGGGGAAATGAATCATGCGAACGGCGTTCGCGCGGGAGGGAAGGAGAGTGGTTGAAGGTTGAAGGTTGCAAGTTACAGGTTTTGCCTGCGATGCGTTCGGCACTTGCCCAACCTGCAACTTGCAACCTGCAACTTGCAACCGACTCCACTCCGGCTCGGCGATCTCGCCTTCAAACTTTTCCAACGCTCGCCACATCAGCGTCCGCATCACACGACCGGTGATTCCTTCAGTGAGCGGATGAATGGGGACGATGCGGTTGACGTGGATGAACTCGTCCTCGTCGTTTTCGAGCAACTCGGTTTCAGGATGCTCGAAGGTGCGCGGGCGGAGCGATTCGGTTTTACCGAAAGCGAGAAACTCCCGGCCTGTCACGTAGTAATCCTCCATCCACGCCTGCGCTTGCCACCAACGCAGATACAAGTGCGCCGTGCCATCATCCAGCACGCACTCGAACATCGAGCGTTCGCCTTTCTTCCAACTCTTGCGTCCAGCGGCGATGACTTTCCCACGCACCGTGGCGGGTTCGCCGGTTTTCAGTTCACGGATGGAAAGAAACTTCCTGCGGTCTTCGTAGCGACGCGGTTTGTGCAGCAACAAATCTTCGACGGTGAAGATGTCGAGCCGTGCGAGGTTTTTGGCGCGCTCGCTGCCGACGCCCCAGACGGACGTGATGGGCGCGGCGAGCGGGGAAGGTTTGTTATCCGTCTGCGACACGCGCGCACGATACGAACCGGGGACGGGAGGCTAAAGTCTAAAGTCTAAGGCCTAAAGTCGGGAGGCGCGCGGTGGGGTGACCCCACGGGTGCGATTCAAAGTGACGGTCAGGAGGTGGAACGCCTCGCGCTGCGAGGCGTAGTGCCGCGTACAGCGGCGCAATCCC
>JANNAO010000544.1:0-5888 GCA_031384405.1 Verrucomicrobiota bacterium
CGGCTGTGTCGTCCTCGACCAGCCGCAGCAGGTTGGAAAGCACTGGAGTCTCCAGCAAATCCAAAGTCCCAGCGTTATCACATTGCTGCGGCTGGTCTTCGACACAGCCGCGCTCCGGGGGCAGTGTCAAGATGCGCCGGCTTGAAATTGGAGTTGAAATCCCGGCTCGCTAATAAGTCTGTGAATAATGTATCCAGAAGAATAGTCCAGTTGAGCGCTGATTCCCTGTTGCGACTTGGGTCGTCAACTCGTGACCCAAAGCAATCACTCGGCACATAATCTAATGATAAAAAACAAAGAAGCGTTCGGACTGACTCGGCGGTTTTTGCTAGCTGCGCTGGTAATGTTGAACACCAGCGGGCTGATCGCCGTGCCAGCTATCGCCAGGGGTGTCAAACCCACCGTTGCAGAAAACCTGACGACGCTTCCCGGTTTCAAAGTGGAATTGATTTACTCTTCAGCCACGAATCAAGGATCGTGGATTTGCATGGCGGTTGATCCCAAGGGACGGCTGATCATCTCGCCGCAACAGAATGACCGTCCCCTGCTGCGAGTCACGCTGACGAAGTCTGGCGAGGTGGACAAGGTGGAGACGATTCCTGCGCCCGTCCATGAGGCGATGGGTTTGTGCTACGCGCACGACAGTCTTTATGTGAACGGGCACGGCCCGCAGGGCACGGGGCTGTATCGGTTGGTGGATGCCAATCACAATGACCGCTTCGACACGAATGAAGTTCACTTCTTGAAAAACTTTCAGGGCGAAGGCGAGCACGGTTATCACGCCGTCGTGGAAGGGCTGGACAAGTTGATCTACGTGATGAATGGCAATCACACCAAAGTGCCGGAAGGTGTTTCGACGAATTCACCGCACAGGAATTATGGCGAAGACCTGTTTCTGCCGCGCCTGTGGGACGCGAATGGTCACGCGGTGGGGATTCTCGCTCCGGGTGGTTACGTTCTTCGCACCGATCCAGAAGGCAAGAACTGGGAACTGATGCTCGCTGGCTTTCGCAACCAATACGATTTTGATTTCAACACGGACGGCGAGATGTTCACGTTCGACAGCGACATGGAATGGGATTGGGGAATGCCGTGGTATCGGCCTACGCGTATCAATCATTGCGTGACAGGCGGCGAGTACGGCTGGCGCTCGGGTTCGTCGAATCAACCCGAGTATCATGCGGACACGCTGCCGGCCACGGTCAACATCGGCGTCGGTTCGCCCACGGGCGTGAAGTTCGGCACGAAGAGCAAGTTCCCCAAAAAATATCAGCAGGCGTTGTTCGCGATGGACTGGTCTTACGGCAGAATCCTAGCGGTGCATCTCAAACCGGATGGCGCGAGTTACACCGGGAGCTTCGAGGAATTCGTGAAAGGCAAGCCTCTCAACGTGGCTGATCTGGAGTTCGGCAAGGACGGCGCGATGTATTTCATCACGGGCGGACGCGGCACGCAGTCGGGTTTGTATCGCGTGAGTTTTGTCGGCGACAAGAAATTGAAGCGCGAAATGGACATCGTCGCCAAACCTGACAAGGCAGCGATCAAAGCGCGCGAACTGCGTCACCAACTCGAATCGTTCCACGGCAAAACTGATCCGCGCGCAGTGGATTTCGCGTGGCCGCATCTGAACAGTGCGGATCGTTTCATCCGTTATGCCGCACGCATCGCCATTGAGAGCCAGCCTGTGGCGACGTGGAAAGATCGCGCGTTGTCCGAAACGAACATGCAGGCGGGCTTGAGCGGATTGATCGCGTTGTCGCGTTGCGGCGGGAAGGAAACGCAGCGCGATTTGCTGATGGCGTTGGGGAAATTTCCATTCAAATCACTCACTGAGTTGCAGCAGTTGGAAAAAATCCGTATCTCGCAGTTGAGTTTTGCGCGTCAAGGACGCCCGGATGGTGATGTCGCGCAAGCCATCGGCAAAAGACTGAGCGCGACTTTCCCGACGGGGAGTGATCCGGTGAATCGCGAGTTGGTGCAGTTGATGGTTTATCTCAACGCGCCGGGTGTGATCACCAAATCTTTGGAGCGGTTGGACAAGGCCGCGACGCAGGAGGAACAGATTCATTACATCTTCAATCTGCGGAATGTGAAGACCGGTTGGACGCTGGAACAGCGGCAGAAGTATTTCTCGTGGTTCGCCACGGCGCGACAGGGCGGCAAACCGGAGACGACTTATCCGCGCGGTGGGACTTACAACGTGTGGACGAATCAAGTTCTTGCCAGCCGCGTGCATCCGCCGGAGTTGGTGCAGTGGTTCAAGGATGTCGGTCGCGACTACGGCGATGGCGCGAGCTACAACAAGTTTCTTCTCAACATCCGCAAGGACGCCATCGCCACGTTGACGAGTGCGGAGCGCGCTGCGCTGCGACCAATTTTAGAGGAGAGCATTGAGACGCCGCCGTGGAAGCCATCGAAGGAACGGAAGTTCGTCAAGGAATGGGCGATGACCGATCTCGAACCCGCGCTGGGCGACGTGGCGCGAGGTCGTAATTTCGAGAGCGGCAAGGCGGCGTATAACGATGCCCAATGCGCGGCGTGTCATCGGTTCGGCAACGAAGGCGGTTCGGTGGGTCCGGAGTTGACGGGCGCGGGCAGCAAGTATTCGCGTCGCGATCTTCTCGAATCCATGATCGAACCGTCCAAGGTGATTTCGGATCAATTCCACAATTCCAACATCTGGAAAAAAGACGGCGACGATGTGTCGGGTCGCATCACGGATGAGAACAAGGAGCGCATCATCGTTCTGCCGAACATGCTCGCGCCGGAAGTGACGGTGGAAATTCCCATCAGCGAAATCGCGCGGCGCGAACCGTCGAAAGTCTCGGCGATGCCGACGGGTTTGTTGAACCAATTGACGCAGGAGGAGATTCTGGATTTGCTCGCCTACATCGAAACGATGGGCAAAGCGAACGCGGCGAATTTCAAAAAGTGACGCGCAACAAAACTTGTCACCGCCCGCGAACGGAGTTTAATTAAAGCATGAAAATCGAACTAAAGCCTGAGACGGAGGCGTACATCGAAGCGAGCTTGAGCAGCGGAACATTCGCCAGTGCGAGCGAGTTCATCGAAGCCGCAGTGCAACGCCAGAAGCAGGAGGAGGCATGGTTCGAGCAGAAGGTGTTGGAGGGATTGAAAGGGCCGGTCACACCGCTCACCAGTGAGGATTTGGATTCGGTGCGCAACCTCGTCAGAAAGGCGCATGACCGCAAGGCTGCATAAGGGATCGCTCTTTCTCGCGGACTACGCGGAGATCGTGCGCGAGTTGTGCGGGACAAATCCAGACGCGGGCGAACGGTTTTGCGATGCGGTTGAGCGTGCATTGGGGTTGCTTGCCACGCATCCGCAGATCGGAGCGAAATCGGGATTTCGTCACGCGCCGCAGGTTCGGAAATGGGTTGTCCGGGAGTTTCCGAACTACCTTCTGTTCTATGAAGACCGAGCCGATGGCGTGGTGCTTGTTCGCCTGCTGCATGGCGCAAGAGATTTGCCGTGGCTCATTCCAAAAGCTTGATTGAATTTATCCAGAACGAAATAATAGCCGCGATACATCCTGAATTTTTCCATGAATACCATTACCCAACTCAAACCCACCAAGGGCAACACGCAGTCCAAGGTTGCCGCCGAACTTTCCCGCACTGGCGGTCTGCTCAGGCTCGCGCCCGCGTGGGTGCCGCGCTCGTTTCTCCAACCCGGTCGGCGTATCAAGCTGCATCCTGATGACACGTATGCTTACGGACTGAATCGTGGCGGCATTGATGAACGCTGGTTTGCTTCCGCGACGGAGACGGCCAACGAAGGTCGCGCTGCGGATGAAGGTTTGAACTACTGCGTTGTGGGCGGTGAAAAATTCACACTGCGCAAAGCGGTGGAAGATTCAGGCGCAACGATTATCGGCAACGCGATCTGGAAGAAGTATGGCAAGTGGCCGGTTTACTCGAAGTTCTTCGACAACATGGGCCCGATTCCGCACCACATGCACCAGAGCGCGGCGCAGGCGAAACTCGTCGGACAGGAAGGCAAGCCGGAGTCATATTATTTTCCGCCGCAGCACAACAACGTGGGAAACAATTTCCCCTACACGTTCATGGGTTTTGAACCCGGCACGACGAAGGCGCAGGTGCGGAAGTGCATCGAGAATTGGAACAAGGGCGACAACGGCATCCTTGATCTTTCCAAGGCGTATCGGCTCAAAGTCGGTAGCGGTTGGCTGATTGATCCGTGCATCCTGCACGCACCGGGAAGTCTTTGCACCTACGAGCCACAATGGGGCAGTGACGTGTTCGGCATGTATCAAAATCTTGTCGAAGGCCGCGAAGTTCCGTGGAGTTTGCTCGTGAAGGACATGCCCAAGAGCAAGCATCGCGACATTGATTTCATCGTGGATCAATTGGATTGGGACAAGAACGTTGATCCCAACTTCAAAGACAATCATTACCTCGAACCCGTGCCTGTCGCCGACACGCGTAAGGAAGGTTTTGTAGATCGCTGGATTGTTTATGGGAAGGTGGACGGCAAACAATACTTCACCGCGAAGGAACTCACGGTTGATCCGGGTGCGAAATGCACAGTGAAAGACAAAGGCGCTTACGGTCTGATCTGCGTGCAGGGCAGCGGCAAGATCAACGGTCAGCCACTCGTCAGCCCGAAGCTCATCCGCTTCCACGAATTGACCGAGGACGAATACTTCTGCACCGAGGACGGCGCGAAGGCGGGCGTGACGTTTGAGAACACCAGCGAAACCGAGCCGCTCGTTTGTCTCCGCTACTTCGGCCCGGATGTGAATCCCGATGCGCCAGCGATGGGCGCGTATCGGAAGAACAAGTTTTAATTGAGACTGAACAAGCAACCGATCCACCATCCACGAAACATGGAAACCGAACTCGTCCTGACTCTCACCGCCACGTTTGAAGCCCACGCACAAAAGGCGGAGGGTGGCGTGGAATACTGGCTGGCTCGTGACATTCAATTCCTCCTCGGCTACGCCAAATGGGATAACTTTCTCAACGTGGTTTCCAAAGCCAAGACTGCGTGCGAAGTCTCTGGGCATCAAGTGCGTAATCATTTTGCCGACGTCGGCAAAACGATCCTGATGCCCAAAAGCGCAGAGAAGGAAATCCCCGACCTGATGCTCACCCGCTACGCCTGTTACCTCGTGGCCCAGAATGGCGACCCGAAGAAACAGGAGATCGCATTTGCCCAGACGTATTTTGCCGTCCAGACCCGGCGGGCTGAACTGATCAAGCAACGACTGCTCGAAGCTGAACGCGTTTCCGCCCGGCACAAACTCTCCAGCACGGAAAAAGAATTGTCCCAAGTCATCTACGAACAGACTGGCGGCGATGATAATTTTGCAGTCATCCGCAGCAAGGGCGATCAGGCCCTGTTCGGCAAAAGCACGCAGGCCATGAAGTCGCAGTGGAAAGTGCCGGACAACCGTCCGTTGGCCGACTTCGCGCCGACGATCATTCTCAAGGCCAAAGATTTTGCCGCCGAGATCACCATCTTCAACGCGCGGCAACACGGGATGAAAAATGAATCCACCATTTCCAGCGAACACATCACCAACAATCAAGCCGTGCGGAAAACCCTGCTCGAACGCGGCATCCGCCCGGAGAGCTTGCCCGCTGTCGAGGACGTGAAAAAAGTCGAGCGTCGCCTCGCTACCGAAGACAAGAAATCGCTCAAAACCCCCGACGCTTTGCAAGCAGAAGAATAATCATGCCCACTGAAACCCATTCCCAGATCGCCAGCTTCATCTGGAGCATCTGTAATCTGCTCCGCGGCCCCTACAAGCGGAACGAGTATCGCAAGGTCATCCTCCCGCTGACCGTCCTGCGCCGCTTCGATTGCATCCTCGCGCCGACCAAGGCCGCAGTGCTGAAGGA
>JANNAO010000553.1:0-2342 GCA_031384405.1 Verrucomicrobiota bacterium
GCGCCCGGAGTGGAGGAAGTTTTGAGGGAAGCCCGCGCGCATCTCGCGTTTGGTGATGATGGGAAAATCGCCCGGATCTAAATCCTCACGAGCTAACGTCTCGCGATAGAGAGGAATCTTGCGCCAATGCGGAAGCAATTCCCGGATGCGGGAGGCTTGAGCTGCTTCGTGGATGATTTCCGGGGTCGCTAACATGTCGGCAATATAGATGTGAATCGTGTTTTGCCAAATCACAGAACGCCCACCGACCGAGTTTAAGTCTGGCTTTTTTGAACCTGCGAAGCGTCACGCCTCCGCATCCAACTCCGCCAGCTTCGTCGCGGCAGCTTCCCACTTGGGCGTGATCGCGGCAAGTTCGTCGGCGTTGTTGCTGAATTCGCGGTTTAGTCCAGAAGCGCGACCGCCTGCTTGATAGGTTTCCGCCTTTTCCAATTCTTCAGTGATGTCGGCCTGGCGTTTTTCCAAGGCTTGAATCTTCTTCTCGAACTCGTGAACGATCTGGCGTTGACCTTTCAACTTGTTGGAACGCGCCTGACGCGCTTCGGCTTCGAGACGCTTTTGTTCTTTGCGGTCAACGGTTGGTTTCGGTGCGGCTTGTTTGGCAGGTTCGCTGGCTTTCGCTCCAGCGGTCAACGCGGCGCGGGCAGAGAGAGATTTTGTTTTGTCGAGGTAGTATTGGTAATCGCCAGCGTAGTGAGTCAGCACGCCGCCGTTGACGTGGACGACTTTGTTCGCCAGTGCGCGGATGAAATACACGTCGTGGCTGATGAATATGAGCGTGCCCTCGAACTGATCGAGCGCGTAGAGCAGCGCGTCAATGCTGTTCATGTCGAGGTGCGTGGTCGGTTCGTCCATGAGCAACAGGTTCGGTGGATCAAGCAGCAGCTTCACAAGCGCGAGGCGGCTTTTTTCACCACCGCTCAGGACGCTGACCTTCTTGAAGACATCGTCGTCGCGGAAAAGAAAACTGCCGAGCAACGTGCGGACGAATTGTTCGGTCACACGCGATGGAGTATCCAGAGCTTCATCCAACACGCTGCGGCTGGGATCGAGTTGATCCACGCGATACTGCGAGAAGTAACCGGCTTTGACGTTGTGACCGAGTTCGTGCTCGCCCTGGCTGGGCGTGACGTTCGCGGCGAGCAGTTTGAGCAAGGTGGATTTGCCCGCGCCGTTCGGCCCGACGAGCACCATGCGCTGGCCGCGCTCCGCTTCAAAATCAATGCCGCGATACACCACGTTCTGGCCATAGGCGAAGTGAATGTCCTTCAACCGGATCACACGCTGACCGCTGCGCTGGGGTTGCGGGAAAGAGAAGCTGACTTTCTTGTCATCGCTGGTCGGTGCTTCGATCTTCTCCATGCGATCAATCTGCTTGAGCTTGCTCTGCGCCTGCGACGCTTTGGAAGCCTTCGCACCGAAACGACGCGCGAAATCTTGGAGAGCGTTGATCTCGCGTTGTTGGTTTTTGTAGGCCGCGAGCAGTTGCACTTCGTTCGCTTCGCGCTGGACGAGGTAATCGTCGTAGTTGCCGCGATAGCGGATCAACTTGCTCATGCGAATCTCAACCGTGTGGCTGATGAGCGAGTTGAGAAATTCGCGGTCGTGCGAGATGACAAGAATCGCGCCGGGATAACCCTGCAAGTATTCCTGAAACCAGATCAACGCTTCGAGATCGAGATGGTTCGTCGGTTCATCGAGCATCAACAAGTCCGGCTCTTGCGTGAGCAATCGCGCCAGGTGCGCGCGCATGACCCAGCCGCCGCTCATCTCGCGGGCGGGACGGTCAAAATCCGTTTCGCGAAAGCTCAAGCCCGCGAGGATTTGCTTGGCCTTGGCTTCGATGTGATAACCGTTCAGCTCATTGTATTTGTCGTGAACATCGTCGTGGACGTCTTCGGGGTGCGTGGATTCAATCGGGTGGTCATGTTCCCACGCTTTGATGACGCGGCGCAACTTCACGAACTCCGGCGAGATGGCCGTGGCGATCTCAATGACGGTTTCGTCACCGGCGGGCGCGCTTTCCTGCGGCAGGTAGCCTATGTTCACGTTGCGCTCGGTGATGATCTCGCCGTCGTCCGAACCTTCCTCGCCGAGGATGATGGAAAAGAGCGTGGATTTGCCCGCGCCGTTCGGCCCGACGAGGCCGATGCGATCCTCGCGATTGAGTTGGAGCGTGACGTCGGAGAACAGGGTTCTGCCGCCGTAGGCTTTCGTGATACCGGAAAGTGTCAACATTGAGCCGCAGAGTGTGTCAGAGAGCGCGGAAAAGAAAATGCAAGATTACAGGCTGGCGCGGATGATGGCGCATCTTGACACAGCCTCCATAATGGGGTGGAACG
>JANNAO010000008.1:0-5448 GCA_031384405.1 Verrucomicrobiota bacterium
CAAATCGCCGACCACGCTCATGCCCGCCATCAACGGCCCTTCGATGACCGTGAGCGGCTTGCCATATTTCGCGAGCGCCTCGGCGGTGTCCGTGTCAACGAACGCATCAATGCCCCGGACGAGCGAGTGCGAGAGGCGTTCTTCAACCGTGCCTTTGCGCCATTCTTCCTCAACTTTTTTGTCGGCGGCAGTCGTGCCCGTGCTCGCGGCCTTGAGTTTCTCGCCATGCACAACGAGCCGTTCGGTCGCATCAGGACGGCGATTCAGCAGCACGTCTTCCACCAACGCCTTCAGCTCCGGCTCAATCTCCTCATACACTTCCAACATCCCGGCGTTCACGATGCCCATATCCATGCCGGCTTTGATGGCGTGGTAAAGAAACGCGCTGTGCATCGCCTCGCGCACAGGATTGTTGCCGCGAAAGCCGAACGACACGTTCGACACACCGCCGCTGACTTTCGCGTGCGGCAAGTTCGCTTTGATCCAGCGCGTGGCTTCGATGAAGTCCACCGCGTAGTTGTTGTGCTCCTCGATGCCCGTGCCGACCGTGAGAATGTTCGGGTCAAAAATAATGTCCTCGGGCGGGAAGCCCACTTCGTCCACGAGAATTCTGTAAGCGCGCTCGCAGATGCGAATCTTGTCCGCGAGCGTGGCGGCCTGGCCTTGTTCATCAAACGCCATCACCACGACTGCCGCGCCGTATTTCAAAACCCTCGCCGCGTGTTCACGGAAGATTGCCTCGCCACCTTTCATCGAGATCGAATTCACGATGCCCTTGCCTTGAACGCATTTCAGGCCGGCTTCGATGACCTCCCATTTCGACGAGTCCACCATGAACGGCACTTTGGCGACTTCGGGTTCGCTGCCGAGCAGATGCAGGAAGCGCGACATCGCGGCGACGCCGTCAATCATCCCTTCGTCCATGCAGATGTCTATGATGTTCGCGCCGTTCTCGACCTGCTGCCGCGCGACCGCCACGGCTTCCTCGTATTTATTTTCCTTGATGAGCTTCGCGAACTTCGGCGAACCCGCGACGTTCGTGCGCTCGCCAATCATGATGAACGATCCGATCTGCTGCGTGAACGGCTGCGAGCCGCCCAAGCGCAACGGAATGGCTGCGCCGGTGGAAAACTTCGTCTCGATCTGCGGCTGACGCGGCGGTTTGTTTTCCAGCGCCTTCGCGATGGCTGCGATGTGCTCAGGCGTGTTGCCGCAGCAGCCACCGGCGATATTGATCAAACCGCTCTGCGCAAACTCGCCGAGATAATTTCCCATGTCCTCCGGCAACAAATCAAAGCCCGTCGCCGAAAGCGGATTCGGCAAACCCGCATTCGGGTAACATGAGATAGCTGTGTCAGATTTGGTGGCGAGTTCTTCGAGGAACGGCCTCATCAAATCCGGGCCGAGCGAGCAGTTCAGCCCGATGGCAATCGGCTTCACATGCTTCATCGCGTTCCAATACGCCTCGATGGTCTGCGCCGAAATCATCGTCTCGCCACCGCGACCCACGGCGGCGGAAATCATGATCGGCAGAATCTTGCCGTCCTGCTCGAACACTTCCTGAATCGCCACCAGCGCAGCCTTGGCGTTGAGCGAATCGAAGATTGTCTCAACGAGTAGAATGTCCGAACCGCCCGCGATCAGTCCGCGAATCTGATGCGTGTAAGCCGTCTTCACCTGATCGAACGTGCAGACACGAAAGCCCGCGTCGTCCGCATCCGGCGAATTGGAAAGCGAAACCGTCAGCGGCCCGACCGCACCCGCCACGAAACGCGGTCGCCCCGTCTTGTTCGCGATGCGGTCGCACCATTCGCGGCATTGCCTGGCGGATTGTTCATTGATCTCCCACGCGAGGTCATTGAGGAACTTGCTCTCGATGACGCCCTGATAAAACGCAGGGTCCTTGCGCCCGCCATGCTCGCGCGGATCGTCCACGAAGAATTCGCTCTGCCCGATGCTCGTCGCGGAAAACGTGTTTGTCTCAACGATGTCCGCACCCGCTTCGAGAAAGCGCCGATGGATGTCGCAGATTGTCGCCGCCTGCGTGAGCGAGTAGAGGTCGCCGTTGTTCTTGAGATCTTTCTTGGAATCTTTGAAGCGCTCGCCGCGAATCTCCGCCTCGCCCAGCCCGTAGCTGCGGATGGTCGTGCCCATCGCGCCGTCAATGATGACGATGCGTTCCTTCAGAGCTTTGAGGAGCAACTGCGAGTGCGGACTGAAAGTTCCAGCTTTGTTCACGCGCGGAAACTAGCGCAGCCCACAAAGGTTGCCAAATTAAAAATCAACGCATCTGGATACGAGGATATGTCTTCTGCACTCGCTTTTAGCGACGCCTAATCAGCCACCGTGTGATCCACCATCCAGGGCGGCCCGATGATTACTCCCTGCCCAATTATTAGGGTTAGTCCTAATAGTTACAACCGAACTCACATGGAACTGTTAAACTGTTAAATAGTACATGAAGAATTTATTGCCCATCCTACTGGTGGTCTGCGTGGCGGGTTTTGGCCTGCCAGCATTTGTGAACGCGGCAACAACCAACGCTGGCTTTGAATCTGGCAGCTTTAATGGATGGCGATTGAACATCCCGCGCGGCACATCGGAAACATCTCCGCAAAGTCGTCCCGCCGGAACAGGTCAGGTCATTTCTTCCTGGGTACAACCAACTGGCATGTCTCAACTTCGTTCTGCTATCGAAGGAAACTATTTCGCCGCACTCGGCTCGCTCGCTGACGGTCGCTTCACGGGCAATCGCACTTACAACATCACGCTGAGTCGCACGATCCATCTGCTCGCGGGTGAGACGATCAGCGGATCGGCTTTCTTCTATAACGGCGACACCATCGCGCAGGATTCGGCGTGGGTGAAAATTCTGGATGAAGAAGGTCGCGCCATCGCGCAACCGTGGTTTGAAATTTCCGGCAGTTTACACTCATTGGCTACCAACTCGACGAGCTATCGCACCGCATCCCCTTGGACTTCGTGGTCGTGGCAAGCTCCGACTGAAAGCGACTTCTCGCTCGTCCTCGGCATGACTACGGGCGGCGACAACAACATGCCCAGCTATGGCTTCTTCGATGACATCCGCGTCAAAGTTGCGACATCCACCATCAATCCCGTGCCTGAACCTTCTTCACTTTCACTGCTCGCACTCGGCGCAGCGGGACTCGCCGCGCTCCACCGGAAAAACAGACAAGCCTGACGCCACGAACCAAAAATTTCCAATCCATGAAACACCAACCACACTCCATCGAATCAACCCGCAAAATTCAAGCCGCCGTGTTCACAGTTCTCGGTGCGGTGCTGTCCGCGATCATCGTCGCCGGGATGATCTACTTCACTTACGCCAAGAGTCCGACGCGGCTGTGACCGACCATCGGGCGAGTTCTGTTGCAGGGGCGCATCTCAGTTTTTGGCAACCTCTCATTAGCACCGGGCTTCAGCCCGGTGAAGCGTGGACGATGTCTTTTGAGCCGCTTCAACGGCTTGGCGCGGTTTAGCCCGCTGGGGAAACGGTTGAAACCGTTGCTCCCTTCCCGTTACCCCATCACCTGGCTAAAGCCAGGTGCTAATGAAACGTGCTGCTTTCCACCTCCTCTCAGAAACTGAGATGCGCCCCTGTTGCAGCTCACTCTATCTTTGTCGTTTCGTTGACGCGCTGTTCTCAATAGTCTGTCGCGAATGACTGTGGAACAACAACCGGTCGCGGTGACTCTCGGGCAAACGCTCACGGTGACCATCAACGATCTCGCGTTCGGTGGCGAAGGCGTGGCGCGCGTGAATGATTTCGTGCTGTTCATCCCTTACGTCATCCCCGGCGAAACCGTCGAAGTCGAAGTCGTCGAAGTGAAGAAAACGTTCGGTCGCGCAAAACTTCTCCGCGTCATCACGCCATCGGCTGATCGTGCGACACCCGAATGCAAACACTTCGGCGCGTGCGGCGGTTGTCAGTATCAACACATCGCCTATCCCGCCCAGCTCGCGATGAAACGCAAACAGATCGCGGATATTTTCCAACGCATCGGCGGCATCGCGGAAGACATCGTTGCACCCGTTGTCCCCTGCCCTTCGCCCTACGGCTATCGTAATCGCATCATGATCCGCAGCCAGTGGAACAAGCCGGAGCAGCGATTGAACATCGGCTTCGTACGCGCGGATTGCGGTCTCGTGGAAGACATCTTCGAGTGCAAGATCGCCGAGCCTGCGTTGAACCAGCAGATCACTCACGTCCGAAAAAACCCTCCACCCAAAGGCGGCATCAAAGTCGTCCTTCGCATTCCGCCCGAAGATTGGGAAGTGCCGCGCGATTCGTTCTTCCAGAATAATTTCTTCCTGCTGCCGGGACTCGTGGAAACCGTTCGCTCGGCATTGAGCGCGGCTGGAACAAAACATCTGGTGGATTTGTACTGCGGCGTTGGATTCTTCGGCATCGCACTGGCATCGGCGGTGGAATCGTTCGTGGGGGTTGAATGTGACCGCATGGCCATCGCCGCCGCGCGCAAAAACGCTGCGACCAAGAACGCCCTCAACGGCGAATTTATTTCCGCCAACGTGGAAGACGCGTTGCCCGATCTCGTCCATAAATTTTCCGCAGCCGCCACCAGCGTCTTGATTGATCCGCCGCGCAAAGGTTGCGTGCCGCAGACGCTCCAACTTCTGCGCGAGCAACGCCCCGCGCAGATCATCTACGTGTCCTGTCATCCGGCGACGATGGCGCGGGACTTGAACATCTTATGCGCCGACGGTGTCTTTACATTGGCAAAGGTGACGCCGCTGGACATGTTCCCGCAAACGCAGCACGTCGAGTGCGTCGCTGATCTTCGGGCAACTGTCGCTTAAAGTTGCCCAAACGAAACTTGCCAATCGCAAACGCATCAATTCAACTGATTCATCCATGACAAACGGAAAAGAGAAAACAAACAGAAGTTCCTTCACACAGACTTGGCTGCCGTGGTTGCTGGGCATCGCCGCGCTCGTCCTTCTGCTCGGCACTCTCAACCGCTCCTTCTCGTTTCTCACGGATTGGATGTCAGCACTGGCCTACGTCCGCCTGCCGTCAGCACCAGCGGCGGCGCGCGTCGCGGATTGGTTCTGGTTTCCAGAGATCGTCGCCCCAGTCTTTTACGTCGTCACTTATCCCATCCGTTTGATGCCAGAAAAGATGATCCCGCTGGCGTTGAATGTATTCTCCGCTCTCTGCGCCACGCTCTCACTCGTTCAACTCGCGCGCTCCATCGCCATCCTCCCGCACGACCGCACTCGCGATCAACGCGAACGCCAAGCAAACGAACACTTCCTCCTGAACATCCCGACGGCGTGGTTGCCGCCGCTGTTTGCCGTCGTCGCCTGCGGCCTGCAACTCACCTTCTGGGAACACGGCACGAACGGCACGGTTGAAATGTTCGACCTGCTCCTGTTCTCCTACGTCCTGCGCAGCTTATTGGAATT
>JANNAO010000019.1:0-4122 GCA_031384405.1 Verrucomicrobiota bacterium
GGCAAGGTCGGACTGCAATGGTGGCAGTGTGTTTTGAAAGTTCGTGACCGCCTTGCCCTCGCGTTTGTGAAGTTGAGTTTCAATGTGGTGTGTCAGCACGGCGCGCGACCAGCCGTGTGCAACTGTCTTGCGGGCATACCACAAACGGAGGGTTGGAGTTTTCAATTTGGCCAGCAAAACTAGATTATGTCCCCAAGGAATTTCGGCCAACGGTTGCGGCAATTGTGATCCCGCTAATTCTCCAACAAGCTGTGAGAGAATTGCCCCGGCAAATTCTCCAACAGCCTGTTGGAGTTTTTGGGGTTCATTCACCCAAGCGAGATAGAAACTGCGCATATACCAGACGTTTTGAGGCGAGAACCCGGCCATGCCGGGAAACTCAGCTTGCAGATCAACGGCCAACCGTTGCACCACCTGCCTCCCATATCCCTCAGTCTGCTGCGCGGTGACGATGATTCTGCCAATGTCCCAGTAGAGCGCGATCAATTCGCGATTCACGGCAACCGCCGCGCGCAATTGGGCGGCGCGGACACGCACCTTGAGATCGGTGAGCAACATGCCGTAACCTGCGGGCAGGGCGCCGGTCGGTTTGCCCCCGCGCTGAATCACTCTTGTTGAATTTGTTACTGCCTTTGGTTTCGCCATACAAAAATCCGCCCTCTCATCTCTGCACCACAAATTCATCAAAGTTCATGATCGCGCTCACCAAGGTCGTCATCGCGGCGAACTCATCAGGCGGCAATGTCTTGTCCTGTTTGGATTCGCCGACGGCCAATAGTTTTGCTGCATCTTCGGCGTGAAATTTGAAATGCTCGCGTTGCTCCCCGAACATTTTCGACAGGATTTTCGCTTCAGCTTTGTCCGGCGCACGACCGGTCAAAGCGCGGAAGGCTTCGCGGTTACGCGCGGCTTCGTCCTTGGGAAATTGTTTCAATAACTTCTCCCCCAGCACGCGCGACGCCTCGATGAATTGCGGATCGTTCAGCAGCACGAGCGATTGCAGTGGCGTGGCAGTAGCGTCGCGTTTGGCAGTGCAAACTTCGCGAGACATCGCATCAAAAGTCACCATCGAGGGCGGCGGTGCGGTGCGTTTCCAGAACGTGTAGAGGCTACGGCGATAGAGTTTATCACCGGTGTCCTGCGTGTAGGATTTGCCCGTGCCGGTCGCTTCCCAAAGTCCGGCGGGTTGATACGGTTTCACGCTTGGCCCACCGACTTTGCGATTGAGCAAACCGCTCGCAGCGAGTGCGCTGTCGCGAATATGCTCGGCTGGCAAACGAATCTTCGGCGCGCGCGTGAGCAGGCGATTGTCGGGATCGCTTTCCACGATGGCGCGTTTGGTTTGCGCAGATTGTTGAAACGTCTCGGAACTCACGATGAGTCGGTGCAGCGCTTTCACATCCCAGCCGTTATCCATGAACCAACCCGCGAGCCAGTCGAGCAACTCGGGATGCGTCGGAAGTTTTCCCTGCGAGCCGAAATCTTCCTGCGTCGCCACGAGGCCGCGACCGAAGTGGATACGCCAGATGCGATTCACGACGACGCGCGCGGTGAGCGGATTTTTCCGATCCACCATCCAGCGCGCAAGGCCGAGGCGGTTGCGCGGTTGATCTTTCGGGAATGGCAACAACCAATCCGGCGTGTCGCGCGGGACGACTTCGGCGGGCGCGTCATAAGCACCGCGCTTGAGCAGATGCGTCACGCGCGACTGCGGCAATTCCTCCATGACCATGATTTCAGGAATGTCATAGACGAGTTCGTTCTCGTCCTCGCGAAGCTGTTTCAACTCGGCAAGCGCGCCGTGATATGGCTCGTCGTGGCGGGCGATGAAGTAATTGAACAACGCTTGATTGGTAGCAAGCGTCGTAAAGCGTGCGCCGGAGTTCGCGTTCGTGAGCGCAGCAGGAAGAAGACTTCCCGCCCTGCCAGACGCCAGTGCGATTTCAGCCGCCGTGAGCGCAACGTCAAATATCTGCAAGTCGTCAATCAATCCATTTTTGAAACCGCTGTCACGAAAACGAGCGGCGAGCGTGAGCGGGTTTTGTTTCGCGTAACGATCCTTCCACGCATCGGCATAACTGATGTCCTTGGTGAGATTGTCGCGCACGACTTCGGTTTCGAGCAGAGCACCGTTGCGATAAATCTGAATGCCCGCCGCGCGGCTCGAACCATCATAGGTCACGGTGAGGTGCGACCATTCATTCGTGGGCAAAGCTTGTTTCGCGCGAACGACGACTGCATTGCCCGGCCAGAAATGGATGAGACCGAAGAGCGGTTTGCCGTGATCGAGCGTGAGTTCAAAGCCGCGACTGCCCGCATCCGACCACGCCTTGGATTGATGCAGGATGACGGCGCGATCCAGCTTCTCCGTCGGCTTGAGCCAAAGGCTGAAAGAGAAAGCATCCGTGCGCAGAAACGTTTTTACGCCTTTGAGAATCGCCTGATTGTCGCCGCTGAACTTGAGCGCAGAGTTTGTAGCGGCAGGCATCTTGCCTGCCGTAGAGGGCGGCATCTTGCCGCCCGGATTGGCAGATGTTAATTCTGCGGCATCCAAAATTTTCATGCGCTCCTCTTGTCCAGCGTTCTTTCCGCCAGGCTGGAAGCCCGGCTCTACGGCAGGCAAGATGCCCGCCGCTACAAGCTCCGGCCCGTCCTCCAACTTAGCGACGTTTGTAGAAACGCTGTCCGGCGTGGCGTTGCTGACGATGGTATCGAATGAGAAACGCGCGATGGGCGTGGGCAACTTCACCTCTGCGCGTTTGAGCCACAGATCAAACTGACCTCGCGCGCTGTTGGCGACCTTGGCCAACTGCGCTTCCGCGCCCGCAATTTTAGCTTTCAACGCGGCGTGTTGTTTCTCTTTGTCAGCAGGCCAAAGCATTTGCGTCGGCGTCGGCGTGGCCGTGGTGAAGTGCGAATACATGCCCGACTCATCAATGTTGTTGAAGAACGCGAACATCGAGAAGTAATCGCGCTGGCGGATGGGATCGAACTTGTGATCGTGGCATCGCGCACACTCCATCGTGAGGCCGAGCATCGCGGTGCCGACGGTGTTCACGCGGTCAGCGGCGTACTCCGTGCGGAACTCTTCGTCAATGCTCCCGCCTTCGTTCGTCTGGCGATGCAGGCGATTGAACGCCGTGGCGATGCGTTGCTCGCGAGTGGCGTTGGGCAACAGATCCCCGGCGAGTTGCCACGTCAGAAATTTGTCGTAAGAAAGATTCTCGTTGAACGCCTTGATCACCCAGTCGCGATACGGAGACATGTCGCGCTCCACGTCGGCTTGATAACCATACGTGTCGGCATAACGCGCGAGATCGAGCCAGTCCATCGCCATGCGTTCGCCGTAGGCAGGCGAACTCAAATACTTCTCCGCCGCATTCTCGATGGCGTCGGCAGATTTATCGGCGACGAACTGATCCAGTTCCGCAGTCGTGGGCGGCAATCCTGTCAGGTTGAAAGCGAGCCGACGAAGAATCGTTTCTCGCGAGGCGGGTAGCGCGGGCGTCAGTTTTTCTGTTTCCAATCTCGACCGGATGAACGCATCCACTGGATTTGCAAACGCGCCGAGACTTTTAGCTTTCGGCACGTCAACGGGTTTGACGGGCAACAGCGACCAATGTGGTTTGTAGTCTGCGCCCTCAAGCACCCAACGTTTGAGCAATTCCTTTTCGCCCGCCGCGAGCATGAGATGCGAATCCGGCGGCGGCATCATGTCGTCTTCGTCCTCGGTCAGAATGCGGCGGATGAGTTCGCTGTGTTCGAGATCGCCTGGCTTCACGACGGCCATGCCGTCTTCGAGCGTCTTGAGAATGCCCTCGCGAGTATCGAGCCGGAGTTTCGCCTCGCGCGAACCGGAGTCCGGCCCGTGACAACGGTAACAACGATCCGAGAGCAGCGGACGAATCTGGAAGTTAAAATCAACCTTCGCAGCCTCCGCAGCAGACACTGAGATTGTCATCACGCAGAAACCAATCAGCGCGAGCAAAGAGACGATTTTTATGACAACGGAACGCGGCGTCACGTCGCCAGAATAGCAACGGTGCGTGGCGAGGAAAGTGGAATGATTCGCCTGGGTGCGATTCAAAGTGACGGTCAGGTGGTGGAACGCCTCGCGCTGCG
>JANNAO010000021.1:0-2169 GCA_031384405.1 Verrucomicrobiota bacterium
CCCGCGATGAAAAAGCCGCCATCGCCAACACGCTCGAAGGATTCAAGTTCACCAGCCCCTACGGCCCGGAAATCAAAAAGTGGCTGCGGCACGGCATCGGACTACATCACGCCGGGCTGTTGCCGAAGTATCGCGTGCTAATCGAGCAACTCGCGCAAAAGGGTTTGCTCAAGGTCATCTGCGGCACGGACACACTTGGCGTCGGCATCAATGTGCCGATCCGCACGGTGCTCTTCACGCGGCTCTGCAAATACGACGGACAAAAGACTGGCATTTTGAGCGCGCGGGATTTCCACCAGATCGGAGGACGCGCCGGGCGAAAAGGTTTTGATGACAAAGGCTGGGTGGTCGCGCAAGCACCGGAACACGTCATCGAGAATCTCAAGCTCGCCGAGAAATCTGCGCGTGATGGCAAGAAGTCGGTGAAGCGGCAACCGCCGGAGAAGAACTTCGTCAACTGGGACAAGAACACCTACGTCCGCTTGATCGCGGCGTCGCCGGAAAAACTGACGTCCCGTTTTCAGGTCACGCACGGGATGTTGTTGAATGTGCTGAGTCGCGAAGGCGATGGTTGCGCCGCGATGCGAAAGCTGATTCGCGATTGCCACGAGACGCCGCGCCAGAAACAGGCGCACACCAAGCGCGCGTGGCAATTATTCCGCTCGCTGCTCGAACGGAAGATCGTGGAGTTCATCAATCTGGGTAGCAGCCGACGTGAGGAGGCGGAGGCTGTGAACGGTGCTCCGAGTCCACCTCCTAACGTCGGTGGCTACAAACAAAAGCTTCGCGTGAACGTCGAGTTGCAGGATGACTTCTCAATGGATCAAGTGTTGTCGCTGTATCTGATCGAGACGATTCCGCTGATGGATACGCAAGCACCGGATTACGCGCTCATCCTGCTTACGCTCGTCGAGTCCATTCTCGAAGACCCAGCCGCCATCCTGCGCAAGCAACTCGACAAGGTGAGGGATCAGAAGATGGCCGAGATGAAGATGGAAGGCATCGAATATGATCAACGCATGGAGGAACTCGAAAAATGCGAGCATCCCAAACCGAATCGCGAGTTCGTCTATTCGACCTTTAACAACTTCGCCGCGCGACATCCGTGGGTTGGACAGGAAAATATCCACCTGAAATCCATCGTGCGCGAGATGTTCGAGGAGTTCCGTTCGTTCGCGGATTACATCAAGCTCTACGAACTACACCGCGCCGAGGGCGTATTGTTGCGGCATTTGAACAGTGTGTTCAAAGTCCTCGCGCAAACCGTGCCCGACTCCGCCAAGAACGAGCAGGTGCGCGAAATGGAACTTTACCTCGGCACGATGATCCGGCAGGTGGATTCCAGTCTGCTCGATGAATGGGAAAAGATGCGCGACCCGAATTATCGGCCGGGCGAAACCAAGGAAGTCCGCCCGCCCGGTGCCGAGGATGCCGCGCAAGACATCACGCGCGACACCAAAGCTTTCACCGCCGCGATCCGCAATTGCATCTTCACATTCCTGCGTGGATTGGTGATTGAAGATTACGAAGCGGCACTGATGAATCTTGCTTCCAGTCCTGCGAGCGAACCCCTCACCCCGTCCCTCTCTCCATCGGATGGGGAGAGGGTGGTCACGCAGTCGCGGGATCAGGTCAGGGGGCTGCCGTTCGACGCCGAAGGCCAACCGTGGACACCGGCGCGCCTTCAAGTTGCGTTGGACGCTTACTACGCAGATCACGAACGGCTCTGTCTCGAACCGAACGCCCGCAATGCCCGTCACACTTACGTCGTTCCCGCCGAAGACAAGAAATCCTGGCGCGTGCAACAGATGCTCGTTGATCCCGCAGAACACAACGATTGGGTGGCGGAGTTCGACGTGGACCTCGCCGCGTCCCGCCAGCAGAACGAACCAGTGCTGCGCTTGCGGCGGATTGGTTCGCTGGCTTGAGGGCGTGACTTGAAAAGTGCGCACCTAGATACTTTGGAGCGCGACCGGTACCCGGTCGCAGCGCGTGGATGGAGAGCGCGCACCTTGGCAATACAGGGTCATCAGAAGTGCGGATGCGCTGCGGGGCCGCCCCGCGATCTAGCGGCAAAATGCGCCCGCTTGCGACTCTGGCGGAGCGCGGCTGTGTCGTCCTCGACCAGCCGCAGCAGGTTGGAAAGCACTGGAGTCTCCAGCAAATCCA
>JANNAO010000090.1:0-5997 GCA_031384405.1 Verrucomicrobiota bacterium
CAGTTGATCCGAGTTCGAGTTCCCACTACGAATTGATTTATGTGCGAGTTTCGGACGGTACAAATGCTTCGCCTTACGCGACGGTTCGAGTTTTGTCGCATAGCACAGATTCATTCCCCTCCCCGGCAGGAGATGGCATCCCCGACAACTGGATGGTCACCCATTTTAGCGACGCAAATCCAATCGCTGGCCCGAATCGTGGCGCATCACAAGACGCGGATGGCGACAAGCTTTCCAACCTCAACGAATACCGCACTGGGATGACGCCCACGAATTCCAGCTCTGCCCAGCGCATCACGCTCATCAACAAAACCAACATCCAATTCCAAGCCAAAGCCTACGAGCTTTATGAATTACACGCCTCCACCAATCTCACCAACTGGGTGCGCGCAGTGAATCCCATCGTGCCGACGACTTCCACGGGTTCGTTCACTGGATTCACCAACACGTCGCCCTACTTGTTCTTCCGCGTGGAAAAGGTCCGGTAGGACTTCATCAAAACATCACACTCCGGTCATGTGCAGGAACTCGTTGAGCATCCGGTTCAAACCGTTCACGTCCACGTCCACAGTTTTCTTGGTGACGAACACACCGAAGATCGCGCCATCGCCACGGCGCACGCAGTGCAGCACCGCTTTTTCATAGACCCAACTCAATCGCGTGGGCGGGAGTTTTTGAACGGAGAGGATTTGAAACGCATCCGAGACGATTCGCCAGGCTTGTTCGAGCGCGAGTGCTGGAAATTCTTTTGTGTCCACGTCGCTGGCGAATGTCTCATCAGCGAACCGCACGCCGCGAACGATGGTGCCGCTCGCAGCCTTCGTGCTACGCAACCATTGCGTGATCTGTTCAGGAGTGACGTCGCTCATCGGATGACCTGGTTCAACGCTTCGCGCCGCGTCTTGACCATCACGCCCTGCTGATTGGTGATGGCCACGACCACACGCGCGCCGCCGCTCTCGATCTCAACACGGTTGAATTCCCCAATCGGCAACGTCTGCGACAGGCGCGGGCCGCGTTGAGAAATGAATTCAAAGAAGCTCACCCACATGTTCGGGTTGAGAGATTGCCAGTCATACAACACCTCGCCCTCCGCCGAGCAGACCAGCATCTCATCCACCTTCGGACGTGACGGCACGCTGGGCGGCACCACCGGCACGGGTTCGTAAGCGGGCGCGAATGCGATGGACTTGGGCGAGGTCAACTCGCTGGGCAACTCAGCAGCGAGCAGTCTTGCGGCATCTTCATCCGGCGTGGCAGCGGCGGAAGCCGCAGCATCGCGGGCCATCTTGCCTTCATCCGACTTACGCGCCGCTTCCATCAACAGGAATTCCCACTGACCCGAGATCGTGCGCGTCGTCGGCTCGGTGAACGGCTTAAGATTGAATTGTCCGCCGGAGAGCGCGAGCAATTGGTTCAACGCATCCTCGCCGATGATGTCGGCCACCTGCGCGTGAACAATCTGTCCGGTCTCGATGAAAATTTTTCCCGCGAGCGACGCATTGGAAACTTCCAGCACGGAAGAATTGCGGGAG
This sequence comes from Verrucomicrobiota bacterium, assembly GCA_031384405.1. Taxonomy (GTDB): domain Bacteria; phylum Verrucomicrobiota; class Verrucomicrobiia; order Limisphaerales; family JADLHS01; genus JADLHS01. The sequence continues at coordinate 1,536 of JANNAO010000090.1, forward strand.
AGACATTCCATCTGGAGCACGTCCTGCAACCCGACGCGCCGCAACACGCCACGGAAACCTTCCTCCGGGCGATGCTTCACCAATTCGCTCAAGACACCGTAGAGACTTTGCCAGCCGTTGGGGTCGGTGGGTTTTTCGAGATAGAGTTCCGCACCATTGCTCAAACAGGCCGCGCGATATTTCTCATTGGCAAAACCGGTGAGGACAACTTTCTGGACGTTTGGATAACCGCGATTGAGCAGCGATAGCATCTGGATGCCGTCCATCACCCCCATCTGCACATCAATCACCGCCATGTCCACGGTTTTTTGTTCCTGTAACAACGTGAACGCGCGACTCGCCCCCTCAGCCGTCAACACCTCCCAATGTCCGTCGCTCAACACACTCATCAACTCGCGCACCGTATCGAGGAAGCGTTTGTCATCGTCCACGAACAAAACGCGTCGCACCCCTGTAGCCGTGGTGGATTTGGGTGTCGCGCTCATGTTTGCCAAGAATCAATCATCCGTCGGACGATATTCAGCGGGAAGCGAGACGGAAAGTGAAGTCAATTCCTGCGCCAGTGCAGATGCTTTCAACAAACCTCCGTGCTGCCTGAAAGCCCACCCCTCAAATCACGCAGAAGAATAATTATACAAATCCGCCCGGTTCGGTGTCTATGAGGTGAGTGAACTCCGATGAATCGCGAGTAAATGACGGACAGACACCGCCGTGGTGCGAACGATTGTATCACGCGAAGGCGACCGAGCTTGTTCTTTACGGTCGCGCGCTGGGTCTTTCCCACGCGGAAGCCGAGGACGTAGTGCAGGAAACTTTCCTGCGTCTGCTCCAGATGCCCGCTGCGCCGGAGCGTCCAGAGCATTACTGCGTGAGAAGCTTTCGCAATCACGCGTTGAACCACAAACGTTCGTTGTGGCGACGGGTGACGCGGGAGTTTGAATCAAGCCGCTGGTTCGAGCGCGCTTCAGATGAATCCTCTAACGAACGCGCGGCTATGCGTTGCTTGAATGAACTCCCCGTGCCGCAGCGCGAGGTGATCGTACTCAAGCTCTGGCACGACTACACGTTCGAGGAGATCGGTGAATTGCTGGAAGTCTCGCCGCACACGGCGGCGGGGCGTTACCGTTACGGTCTGGAAAAACTCCGGGCCTGCATGAAAGGAGAATCACATGAAACAAATGAACACGTTGGAGGAACAGTTGCGTTCCTGGAAACTACGAGGCCCATCGCCGAGAGTTGAGCGAAGTCTGTTTGGCGCGCGACAACATTTCAGCCTCACGCTGCCGCGACTGGCGGGCATCCTGACGCCGACGATGGCGTGTCTGATGGTGACGGTTTCACTCTGGAGACAGGTGGGGCAACCAATTTTGCACGAGAGCGAATCGCAGACGGCGGTGATCGCCATGAGCATGAGCAACCAGAATTATGCGCCGTATCTGGCCACGAGTTTCCAGCCCACAGCCAATCGTTTGGACACTTTTGAATGGACAAACAGGGGGTATTCCAAGTCTAGTGTGCCCTCATTTACGCCCAAAAAAGGCAACTGATTTACAATGAGCATGGACAATACGAAAGCGGCTACGGCCAAAACAAAAACACCGGAAGCCACTCCGCCCGCCACCCAAGTTCCCGACGCCATCCCCGCGAAAACTCCGCCGCTGTTCCGGCGGATTGATTGGATGGCGTTTCTCGTCACCACGCTGTGCGTGTGGGCCGGTTATTTCTGGACGCTCGCGCCCGATCTCGGACTCGAAGACTCCGGCGAACTCGCGGTCGCCTCGCTCTACGCGGGCATTCCGCATCCGCCCGGCTATCCCGTGTGGACGATCTACACCTGGCTGTGGGCGAATTTCCTCCCCATGGGCAACATCGCTTGGCGCGTCGCGCTCGGTGAAGCCACGGCGGGCGCCATCGCGTGCGGACTCATCGGCCTGCTGGTTTCGCGCGGCAGCAGCATGTTGATGGAAGGCATCGCGGAACTGAAACAGATCGCGGGCAAATGGGAGAACGGCATCTGCATCGTGTCCGGTTTCGTGGCGGGACTGCTGCTCGGTTACAACGGCTACATGTGGAGCCAATCCGTCATCGTGGAAGTGTACGCGTTCAGCGTGCTGTCGTTGATGGGCGTGATGTTGTTCCTGCTGCGCTGGGTTTATGCGCCGCACCAGAACCGTTACCTCTACCTCGCGTTCTTCATGTATGGCATCTGCGTCAACAACCATCAATCCCTCCTGCCCATCGCGATGGGTCTGGAAGTCCTGATCGTGATGGTCAAACCGCGACTCGGAAAAGAATTCCTGTTCTGGAACACGGTGATCTATCTGGCGGGTCTGGCCATGAATCTCTCCCTGCTCTCCGGCAACATGCCGGTGTTCGTGATCTTCAACTTCATCGGCCTCGGCTCTGCCGCAGCGTGGATGTGGCTGACGCTTCGCGAGAATCAAAAGACATCGGGCTACATCGGCGGTGGCGCGGTGGGAATCGGCGCTCTGCTGTTCCTCGTCACCAAATTGTCCATGAAGGTTCCGACCAACGCGATGGAAGCCGCGCAAGCCACTGAGACGTTGTCGCAGATGAAGATGTATGCGCTCATCGCTCTACTGGCCTTCGTTGGCGTCCGCCTTTTCCAAGCTTACGAATCCATGTTCGTGAACAAGGAACGTCGCTCCAACGATGGTCTCGCAGTCATCTGGACGGGCGTGGCCTTCATGATCGGCATGTCGTTCTACCTCTACATGGCCATCGCCGGCATGAGCAATCCTCCGATGCAATGGGGTTACCCGCGCACCGTCGAGGGTTTCATCCACGCCTTCACACGCGGCCAATATGAAAAGATCAGCCCCACCAGAGGCGTGGGCGATGGTATTTTTGAACAGACCGCGAACTTCATCGGCACTTACACCAAACAGTTGCTGATGTACTTCGATGGCTTGGACAATGAGTTCAACCTCGTCTGCATCCTCATCGCGGTTGGCGTGTTCCTGTTCTATCGTCAGATGCAAAAACGCGAACGCAACTGGCTCATCGGCGTCGTCGCCATCTTCATCTGCCTCGGACCGATGCTCGTCTTGTTGCTCAATCCGCCGCCGGATCGTCAGGCGCGCGAACTGATCCGCGTGTTCTTCACCGCGTCGCACGTTCTCGTGTCCATCGGCGTTGGTTACGGCATGGCGTTGCTCGCGGCGTATCTGGCCACGCACTATCAAGCCTTCAGACGCGTCGCCATCGTCGTCGCCATCGTCGCAGTTGACCTCGCACTTTATGCGCTGGCGGTTGAAACCTATTCGCACCTCGGCGATCCGACCGTCGCCGGGCTGGATCGTTTCCAAAATGGTTTCGTGAAAGTCACCTTCATCGGACTCACTGCGGTCAGTCTCGTGCTCGCGACATTGCAACTGATGCGCATGTCCGAATCTTCCAAGAGCAGCTTGAAACCTGTCCTCGCGTTCACGGGCATCGGCCTGATCTGCTTGCTGATCACCGTCGTCCTGTTCAGTGCTGTTCAACTCAACCCCGCTGACGCCAAACTCGGCGGTTACGCCCGGATCGCCGCAATGATCCCCGCAAACGCGGAGATCGGCACAGACGGCCCGGCCATGATCGGCTTCGCCAAACTCTTCTCCGTCCTCATCGCCGCCCTCTGCATCTACCTTTCCAACCGCAACAACGCGCCGAGTGACCGCAAAGTGTTCCGAATGGTCGCAGGCTTGATCATGACGATTTCGTTCATCATGACGTTGATCATTCTGATGGGTGACAAATATGGAATCGGCGGCATCGGCCATTTCTTCAGCACGCTGTTCATCTCGTTTGAACCCGGACAATTCGCCATGCCTGTGCTGGCAAACCTTCTGTTGCTCGGTTTGACCATCGTGTTCCTGATCGCCCTGCTCCTCTGGCGCAACCGCGCACCGCTCGCCATCACGCTCGCCATCTTTGCCGCTGTGCCGCTGCAATCCTACATGGCGCACTGGGCCGACAACGAGCAGCGCGGCCACCTCTTCGGCTACTGGTTCGGTCACGACATGTTCTCGCCGCCGTTCAACGGCAAGGACGGCAAGCCCATCTATCCCGAGATGACGCGCGACGCCATTCTCTACGGCGGCACCGACCCCGGACGTTTCTGCCCGACGTACACGATATTCTGCGAGAGCTTCATTCCGCCGGAATGTAAACCACTCGATCCCAAGTTTGATCGCCGCGACGTTTATATCATCACGCAGAACGCGCTCGCCGACGGCACGTATCTGAATTACATCCGCGCCCACTACAATCGCAGCGAACAGAAGGACCCGCTGTTTTTCTCAGAATTATTGCGCTCCAGCAAGGAGCGCGAGCTGAACATCAAGACCAATCTTCTGGCCCGGATGTCCAAGCCGCTCGACACGTTTTTCACCAACCTGGGCCAACGCATCGAAGACCGCCGCCGCGCCGAAGGAGTTTACCCGCTCAAGGAAATCCT
>JANNAO010000104.1:0-6708 GCA_031384405.1 Verrucomicrobiota bacterium
GCGCCCGCCTCCGCCGAATGTGCCGCCGTGCTCGAGCACGCGCGGGACCTGGGCCTGCTCATCGGCAAGGGCGGCCTGTGGGGCCAGACCATCCGCTTCGCGCCGCCCATGTGCATCACTCAGGCCGACGCGGACTTCATCGTGGAAGTGTTCGATGCGGCGTTTGCGAAGGTTTGTTGAACCCGATGTCCGATGTAGCGGCGGGCATCCCTGCCCGGCGGAAAGAAACGCACGAGCAACACACGACACAAGAAATCCGAGAGACGCACAGAAATCCACGCCCCATTCCGGGCGGCAGGCAGAGATGCCTGCCGCTACAATCGCACCGCACCGCCAGTTCTATTTCGGAGTTCGGGTTGAACGCCGGTTTGAGTTAGCCGCTTGGATTCGCCCAAAAGAAAACCGCTAATCTTCGCTGGTCCGCGCTGATGGAAATCCATTAGCGAAGATTAGCGCGGATTAGCGGTTTGAATTTTCTCCCGCTCAGAAATCAAACTGGTCAATGTTCGCCTTATTGAAGATGAACGGCTTGCCGAGCATGATGTTGTCGCCGTTGATGTCGAACTCGCCCAGCGCACCAGCTTTGATCTTCTTGTCGCCCGCTTTCAATTCGCCCTTCGCCAGCGCGTTCGCAGAATAAACAGCGAGGTAGCCGAGGTCCTCCGTGTTCCAGAGAATCACGCTGTCGGTCACACCGTCGTGGACGTAACGCTTGTTTTCGTTTGGCAGACCGAGGCCAAGGACTTTCACTTTGCCAGTTTTGCCCGCCTGCTTCACCGCTTCCGCAGCACCAGGAACGCCGGGGGAGCAGATCGCCATGATGCACTTGAGATTCGTGTTTGCGCTCAACAGCGCCGTGGTCTCGCTCTGCGCCTTGTCTTTCAGATCGTCGCAAGGACGAAGCGCGATCATCTTCATGTTCGGATATTTGTCAGCGCGCCGCACTTCGATGTGTTTCTGCCACTCAATCATGTTCGCCGCCGTGAGGCTGGCGGTGATGATGGCGAACTCACCTTCATTGCCACACAACCGCGCGGCTTCATCCATCAATCCGTAGCCGATGCCTTCGGGCGTGGCTTGGTTCACGAAGAATTCGCGCGCATCCGGCAACGCATCGGCATCGTATGTGATGACCTTGATGCCTTTGGCCTTGGCCTTGCGCAACGCGGTGGAGATGCCTTCGCGGTTTTCGCAGGCGACGGCAATCGCATCCACGCCGAGCGTGATCCAATTCTCGACGATCTCGTTCTGCTTCGCGGGATCGGGATCGGTCGGCCCGTCAAAAATCAAATCCACGCCGAGTTCCTTTGCCGCTTTGTCCGCGCCTTTCTTGCACGAGATGAAGTACGCGTTGCCCTTAGACTTGGGCATGAGCGCCACGGTGATTTTCTTGCCGCCAGCGGAATCAGTTGAGCCGCTGCTGCTAGAATCGGATTTGCCGCAACCGCTTACAAAAGCGAGACCGGCGACGAGTAGGAGTGAAAGAATGTTCTTCATGTGATGATTGGTTTAGTGGCCGAAGTTTGCCGACGTGCTTTCAATGAGGCGAGCATTTTCGGGATGATGGAACTGGTCAGCGCGAGGATTAAAAGCAGACCGGTCAACATGCCAGCGACTTCTCGTGGTTGCCGCGCGTGAACGAGGCCGTTGTTCAAGACTGCAATCGCCGCCACGCCAAGCAAAGTTCCGTGAACTGTGCCGATGCCGCCGAAAATACTCGTGCCGCCCAGCACCACCGCTGTGATGGCGAATAACTCGTAACCCATGCCGGCGTCTGCCTTTGCCTGACCAAGGCGTGACGTGTAGATGATGGCTGCCACCGCCGCGATGATTCCGGCCAGCACATAAGCCATCGCCAGTCGGCGTTCGACGGAAATTCCCGCATAGCGCGTCCCTTCCGGCGCAAACCCAATGGCGCGAAACGACCTTCCGAATGTCGTGCGATGCACCAGCAGCCAGATGCCGATGGCGACAAGGATAAAGATTGGAGCTTGCGCCGGAATGCCGAGCCAGCGTTCCTGACCGAGGAATAGAAATGACGCAGGAAAATTTGTGAACGTGTCCGCACCGCGCGTGATGGCCTCTGCCAAACCACGAAACAACGAGAACGTGCCGAGCGTGACGATGAGTGGCGGCAACCGCAGCCAGGTGATAAGTGTGGCGTTCAGTCCGCCTGCCAATGCGCCGATGCCGATGGTGCAAACTGCGGCCAACGGAATGGGCATCCCCGCATCGCGCCAGAATTTCCCGAACGAGATCGCGCACAGCCCCAGCAGCGAACCGACTGACAGATCAATGCCACCCGTGAGAATGATCGGCGTCATAACCAACGCGAGCAGGCCGATCTCCACCGAGTGCCGCATGATGTCGAATGTGTTGTCCACCGAACCGAAGCGCGGCCCGACCGAGTTGAAGTAAAACCACTCCAGCAGCACAACCAACAGCAGGATTGTTTCGTGTCGGAGCAGGATGGTTTTGAATCCGTGTTTATCGGTGTTCATCCGTGGTCAATTCCTTTGCTTTCTGGTTCGCAATCCATCCGCCACGACTGCGAGCAGGATGATCGCGCCTTGGATGGCCTTTTCCCAATACGCTTCGATGTGCAGATGCGTCAACGCCGGACTGATGCACGCGAGCAGCAACAAGCCGACGAACACGCCCCAGAGTTTTCCGCGCCCACCCGATACCGCCACGCCGCCGACCACCGCCGCCGCGATCACTTTGAGTTCCAGCCCAGAGCCGGACTTGGGATCAACTTGCGGCGATTGCACCACGTTCATCATCGCGGCCAATCCCACGAGCGCGCCCATGAAAACGAAAACCGAAAATGTCGTGAGTTGTGGACGGATGCCCGCGAGTCGTGCGGCTTCAGCATCCGTGCCGACGGCGTAAACGAATCGTCCGGCGGAAAGATGTTTTGTCGCCAGTGCCAGGAATACAAGTATTACGAGCGCGGCGAGAATGAGCGTCCATTGTCCGGCGACCTGACTCAACCCAAGCCATTGCAAGCCGTCTGGTAAATTCACGAACTCGCCTTGCCGCTGCCAGCGCAAGGCCTCGCGCCACGTCACCATCGTTGCCAGCGTCACGACGATGGAGGGCAACCGCAGTCCGGCGACGAGCCAGCCGTTGAACGCGCCCATGATCGCGCCGAACAGAACGGACGAGACAAATACCAGCGGCAACGGCCAACCTTTCGCGGCAAGCAACCCCGCGCACACGCTGCACACGGCGAATTGCGACCCAACCGAAATATCAATCTGCCGACTGATGATGACCAGCGCCATGCCACACGCAACCACGAGTGTCGGTGCTTCGCGCGTGAGCAGCGAGAGCAATGGCTGCGGCTGAAAAAATGCCGGAGCAAAAATTGCGAGGCCAATCAGAACAACTGCGAGAGCGCCAGCAACGGAGAGTTCGCGGAAATGCTTTTTCATTTCGTTGCACCTTTCTCCGCTTGGCCCAATGCCGCTGCCATGACTTCGTGTGCATCCGTCTTGGCGGGGAGCATTGCGGTGATCGTTCCACCGCGCATCACGGCGATGCGGTCGCTCATGCCGAGGACTTCGGGCAGGTCGCTCGAAATCATCAGCACGGCCAGACCCTCTTTGGCGAGGCGGCGGATGATTTTATGGATTTCACTTTTCGCGCCCACGTCCACGCCTTGCGTCGGTTCGTCGAGAATGAGCAGCTTGGGCTTCGTCGCAAGCCAGCGAGCGAGAGAAACTTTCTGCTGATTGCCGCCACTCAACGAACCGCCCGGTGCATCCGGGCCGTAAGCTTTCACGCCGAGATCGCGGATGAAATCCTGCGCAATCTGTTTCTCCGCACCAAAGCGCAGCCATGTGCCGGGGAAAACCCGCTCGTGAACCGCCATGGTCATGTTGTGCGCGATGGGCATTTCGAGAATGACTCCGTGCCGACGGCGATCTTCCGGCACGTAGGCGATGCCGTGCGCCACAGCTTCCTTCGGTGTTGAAATCGTGATGCGCTGGCCGTTGAGTAAAATTTCACCTAAGTCTGCTGGCGTGATGCCGAAGAGAACCCGCGCCAGTTCCGTCCGTCCGGCGCCAACCAAGCCGGCCATGCCGACGATTTCTCCCGCGCGCACATCCAACGAGATGTTCTTCACGCCACCCGCTGCGCAACCAAGATTTTTGAGTGCGAGAACAACATTGCCCGCTTCGCTTTCAGATGGCGGATAAATCGCCGAGACTTCGCGGCCTACCATCAACTTGATGAGTTCGGATTCTGACAACTCGTTAGTGGGACAGGCGTCTCGCCTATCCTCCCCAAGCGTGCGAGAGATGGGAACATCGGGCGAGACGTCCGCTGATTGGACAAGCGAGACGCCTGTTCCACTACGGATGGCTCGCGTGCCGACGCTTTCGCCGTCGCGCAACACCGTGACGCGGTCTGCGAGTTGGAAAATTTCCTCCAGCCGATGCGAGATATAGATGACGCCGACGCCACTCGCGCGCAAATCTTTCACGACGGCGAACAACAGATGCTGCTCCTTCTGCGTGAGCGATGCCGTCGGTTCGTCCATGATGACGATGCGTGCGCCCGCGCCCAGCGCGCAGGCGATTTCCACCAGTTGCTGCTCTGGCATGGAGAGCGAGCGGACTTCCGCGTCGGGCGAGATTTCCGCGCCGATGCGTTTGAGCAATTCCTCAGCGCGAGTCTGGCGCGTGGCCCAATTCACTTTGCGAAGTGCCGAAGCGGGTTCGAGTCGCAGGCCGATGTTTTCCGCCACGGTGAGATCAGGAAACAGCGCGGGCTGTTGGTAAATGCAGGCGATGCCGAGCTTGTGCGCGGACGCGGGTGTGAGTTGGGCGACAGTCTCGCCGTTGATCGAAATCGTGCCGCCATCCGGTTGGTGTGCGCCGGTGATGACTTTGATGAGGGTGGATTTGCCCGCGCCATTTTCACCGAGTAGTGCGTGGACTTCGCCCGCTTGCAAATCAAACGAGACACCCTTGAGAGCGCGCACTGCGCCGAAAGATTTCGTGACGGCTGAAAGTTGGAGGAGAGGTTTCAAACTGTTAATCCATTTCGGGCGCGAAAAAACTTCCAGCGGCGAGTCCGCTGTGCCGTTTCAGGTTGAAACTGAGAAATGGGTTCGCCATTGAGGACAGAATTTTGCGGAATCAGGTTGTGAAAGCAAGGCTAACGCTGGCCGCGATTGCGGGGGCTTCAAACCATCGCTCACCGTTACGCATGATGACTCGATCCATAGTCAGGCGACGAGAAGTGCAGCGCGTGGCGTATCCAGGAGCGGACGATCAATGCGAGTTTGTGGGGTTTGCTGAGACGGATGGTTTCGGGGACGAAGACGTTGAATTGCGCGCGTTCGAGTTTGCAGAACAATCTCCAATACACGCTCCCCATCATCTCGGCGGCCACCATCGAGCGACGGTCTTCGGCGGGCAATGTCGCGGCGGCGCGTTTGTAAAAATATCTGGCACGAGCGGCGATGTTGCCCGCGAGGTTGGCGTAACACTTGGAAAAATCACCTCGTAGGATTTCGTCTTCGGTCACTCCACCGGCTTTCAATTCGTCCAGCGGTAGATAAATCCGTCCGCGCTCGGCGTCGTTCTTCACGTCGCGCAGAATGTTGGTGAGTTGAAGGGCCTTGCCGAGATGCGTGGCGTAATCGCGCGTCCGAGGATTCGTGTAACCAAAAATCTCGATGCTCAACAGGCCGACGACCGAAGCGACGCGGTGGCAGTATAGATCAAGCTGTTCATGCGTCTGATATCGCAAGGTGGTGAGGTCCATCTCGCAGCCCTTGATGAGTTCATCGAAGAGATGGAACGGCAGTTTGAATTCGCGGATCACGGGCTGCAACTCCTGGTTCACGACGAACTGCGGTTTGCCGCCATCGCACGCGAGCTTCACATCCGCGCGCCATGCGGCGAGTCCAGCGCGGCGTTGTTCGATGGAGTGGGAATCTTCATCCGCCACGTCATCCACTTCACGACAGAACGCGTAGAGCGCGGACATGGCGAAGCGTTTGGGTTTGGGCAGCAGGACGAACGCGAGCGCGAGATTGGACGCGCTCTTGCGAGTGATCGCCTGGCTCTGCTGCATGGGTCAATTCTGGTAGTGCTCCGCCACGGCGCGATGATCCTCGCGCACGGGAGGCAAACCACGCGTCTCAGCCAGCGTGAGATTGGCTGCGGGACCTGAGCGACGGCGACGGCGGCGTTTCTGTTTGCGCGTAGTGGAAAGTTGCGCTGAGGATTTCGGATGTTCGTAGCTGCGTTTGCGTTTCTTGTGGAAAACCTTGATCCAAATAAATGCGCCGATGATCACGATGGAGATGGAGCCGGTGAATAGGGCTGTGTTGAGGGCGGTGTTCATTTCAAAGATTTTCTTTCGTCAGTGGCGTGGGCGTGTCGTCCTCGGTCGTGAGGTTGAGTCGCTGCATCCGATAGCGCAACGCGTGGCGACTGATCTTCAACTTCTCCGCGCACTTGGTCAGATTAAACGAGCAACTCTCCAGCGTGGCGGTGAGAAGGTTGCGCTCGAAGTCTGCGACGATCTCATCAATCGCGCGCTCGCCGTTGGCGGCAACCGTCGCCGGTGCGGGAGCGGCTTTGTTCAACTGCGTTTCGATCTGGAAATCCGGCAGGTTCGCCGACTGGACTTCAGGAGTGGTTTCGAGAATGAGCGCGCGTTCAATGGCGTTGCGGAGTTCGCGCA
>JANNAO010000123.1:0-6162 GCA_031384405.1 Verrucomicrobiota bacterium
TTCACATAATGACCGGAGCCGCCTTCGCCCACCCAATCGCAACACGGCACGCCGCCGTCCACCTTCGCTGACACGCCTTGGAAAATCGCCTTCACATGCGGCCACGCTGCGGGTGATCCGCCCGGCATGATGCTGGGGCCACGACGCGCGCCTTCTTCACCGCCGCTCACGCCAGTGCCGACGAAGAGCAACCCTCTGCTCTCGCACAATTTCACGCGACGCGCGGTGTCGTCGAATAACGAGTTGCCGCCGTCAATGATGATGTCGCCGGGTTCGAGATGCGGGAGGAGTTGATCAATGAATTCATCCACGGGTTTGCCAGCCTTGACGAGCATCATCACGCGGCGCGGCGTCTTGAGTTTGGAAACCATCTCCTCGATGGAGTGCGCGCCGATGACTTTTGTGCCCTTCGCTTCGTTCGCGAGGAACGCATCCACCTTTTCAGTGGTGCGATTGTAAGCCACGACGGTGAAGCCGTGGTCGTTCATGTTGAGGATGAGGTTCTGGCCCATGACGGCCAGGCCAATGAGTGCGATGTCGCCGGTTGGTTGCATGATTTATTTTTTTGTGATGATAAAAGTGAAACCTGAACTGCTGCCGGAACAATGCAAAAACCCGCCCGCACCCGCCAGAAGAATTTCTGTCGGGGGAAACTGGCTCTCCGCGCTCGGGTGTGACTGGAACTGCCACTCAAGGGTGAGGCGTGGCGGGCGAAATATGGAGTGCGGCGACTTGTCGCCGCTTTACCGCCGGGATGACTTGTCATCCCGGCAGCACCGCGTTCAGCGGTGCGACGCTGAGTCAGTGCGTTTGTGTGCAGAGGTCACACTTGGTTGCTCCCCGGGCCGCTCTGCGCGGCCCTGCCAGACCGACAAGTCGCTCAGGCATTGAAAGCGGAGACAAGTCTCCGCACTCCAAAGCTACGCGGCAGTTCCAGATACACACATCGCACTCCGCGTGCTTGAATGTTTCCTCGCATCCCGCATTCTTTTCCCGTGAACCGACCACCAGAATCCACCGCACGTCTCCGGTTGCTACGCTTGGTGCTTTTATTCAGCGCATTCGTCTGGGGCGTTTCAGCGTTCGGAGTTTTCTTAAAATGGGAGACAGCCGTCGGCGTATTGCAAGGTATGGGCACAAAACCCATCGCCTACGATCCGATGCTTGATTACTGGCTACGAATGGCTGCTGGCGCATTCGCACTCGTGGGAACGGGCTACCTGCTTCTCGCGATCTCGCCGCGCAAATACGCCGTGATGCTACCGTGGTTCGGCTGGATCATGATCGTAGAAGGGATTGTTCTCCTGACACACGGGCTGCGGCTGGGCTTGAATCCATTTCCTTTTGTCGGCGATATCTCAGCTTCGTTTGTCGGAGGGTTGGGAATCTTGCTGCTGAAAAATTCAGCACGGTCGAACGAATAAAGTCATGCAGCGTCTCGGCAAAAATCACGACGGCTATCACGGCGAGCCGATCAACATCCGCGAAGTGCTCAGAGAGATTGAACTCGCGGCGCAACATCACGGTTGGATTTCGAAAACATTTCACACTGCGGCTGATTTCAAGTGGCTCGCACTCCATCGCCTCCCGCTATCCACCATCAACTACCCGTCGCGCCGTAGCGAAGCGAAGGCGGATCAACCATCCACCCGTCTCTACCTCAGCACCGGCATCCACGGCGACGAACCCGCCGGGCCGCTCGCGGCGTTGCGTTTGATCCGCGAAAACGTCTGGCCCGACAACGCTGAGATTGTTTTGTTGCCGTGCTTGAATCCAATTGGTTTCGCCAACAACCGACGCGAGGGCAGCCAAGGCAATGACCTCAACCGCGACTATCTCGACCCGCAATCGCCGGAGGTTCGCGCGCACATCGCGTGGCTGGAAAAACAAACGACGTTTGATCTGTGCCTGTGTCTCCACGAGGACTGGGAGTCGCACGGGTTTTATCTCTATGAATTGAATCCCGATCACAGACCGTCGTTGTCGGAAGCGATGATCGCGGCTGCGAAGAACATTTGTCCGATAGATCAATCCGAAATGATCGAAGGTCGCGAAGCGCGCGGCGGCATCATCGCCCCAAGTCTTGATCCGCGCACGCGACCGCTGTGGCCGGAGTCGTTTTGGTTGCTCCAGAACAAAACGCGGCTCTCCTACACGCTGGAAGCACCGTCGGATTTTAATCTGGATATCCGAGTCAACGCACTCGTCGCAGCGACGCAGGCGGCAATCGTAGGGCGTGTCACTCCGTGCGCGCCGTCGTGCATCAAGCCAAACCCGGCGCGCACGGAGTGACGCGCCCTACCTCGATTTAGCGGGCTAGATTTTTTTTTTATTTTTCTCCCGCGTCGAGCCGATATACTTCGCGTCCATGGTTCTTGAATTCACAAAAATGAACGGCGCGGGAAATGACTTCGTCCTCGTGGACAATCGCGCGGGCAATATCAAACTCAGCACCGAACAGATCGTGCGGTTGTGCGACCGGCATCGCGGCGTCGGCGCGGATGGCGTGATGCTTCTCGTCCCGGCTCGCACCGGCAAGGCGGACTGGGCGTGGGATTTTTTCAACAGTGACGGCAGCGTGGCTGACATGTGCGGCAATGGAGCACGGTGCTTCGCCCTTTATGTCAGGACAGCGACAGGGCTGGAGCGCGATCTCACGTTCGAGACCGCAGCAGGAATCATCGCTGCCAGTTTCAATGGCGAACGCGTGACCGTGAATCTCACGAAGCCAAAAGAGTTGAAGCTCAACCAATCTGTGCCGCTCGCTTCCGGTAATGCCACCATCCACTCGCTGAATACCGGCGTGCCTCACGCAGTTCAATACGTGCCTGACGCAGACAAGGCGATGGTGTTGGAACACGGCGCCGAGATCCGTCGTCACGCGCACTTCGGGCCGCGCGGCACGAACGTGAACTTCGTTCAAGTGCTTGGCAAAAATCATATCCGAGTCCGCACATTTGAGCGCGGTGTGGAAAGCGAGACGCTCGCGTGCGGCACCGGCGTGAGCGCGTCCGCCATGATTTCATCGCGTGTCCACGGCTTCACGTCGCCCGTGAAAGTTCTCGTGCAAGGTGGCGATGAACTGGAAGTCAGCTTCAAAGAAATCAATGGCGAGTTCGATGATGTGCGATTGACGGGGCCTGCGGATTTTGCGTTCACAGGTCAGATCGAGATTTGAAGCCGGGCGGTTAAATAAGATTCCCAAGCCGTGCCAGTGCCTTATCCGCCTCTTTGCCCTTATCGGAAATTGCTCGAAGCAATTCGTTCGGTGTTCGTTTATCCACGATGGAAACTCGGTTTGGATTTACCGCTTTAAGATCAAAGGCGGCATTTTCAATGGATTCAGCTTTGGATGAATTTTCCCGCGCTGATTGATCTAACGCCTTCCACTGAGCAAATAAGTTTTGAATTTTTCCGTCGTCAGTCGGCTTTTTCTTTCGTTGCTCGCGAATTTCATCATCAATAATTTTCGCCTCGGCATTTAATTCAGCAAATTTTTCCCAGAATGGACGGGCGTCCTCCAAGGATTTTTGCAGGCGGGCGGAAAAATCCAACGTCCAGCTTTGCTTGCTATCGCCCCGCTTTGGCAACAGTTGGAAAAATTCCTCAAAATGTCGGAGCGTGAACGGCGTCTTTTTGCCGGTCTTAATATCAGATAAATCGTAATACCAGATTTTCTCCGTCTGTTTGCCTTTGATGAAAAACACCAGATTGGTTTTAACGCCTGCGCCCGCCGACGTGAACACCCCGCCGGGTAAGCTGACGATACAATAGACGTTACATTCCTCTAGCAGCTTACGTTTGGTTTTAACAAATGCCTCGCCATCCACGCGGAATAAAACGCCTTCGTCCAAAACAATTCCGCAATGGCTGGTTTTCCTCATGCTCTTGAGGACGTTTTGCAAAAATAAAACCTGCGTCGCGCTGGTCTTGTATTCGTAAGGCGTCTGCGCTTCCTTGCCCTCTTTACCGCCGAAAGGGGGATTCATCAAAACCACGTCAAAAAAATCCGGCGCGCCCTGAAATAATCCCTCGTAAGCCGCGACGCCTGAAAGCGCGTTGCCGTGCCAGATATGCGGCTCGTCTATGCCGTGCAAAACCAGATTGGCGAGCGCGATGGGATAAACCGCGTTGTCCTTTTCGCGTCCGTAAAAGGTTTCACGTTTCAACACCTTCAAGTCAGGCCCGGTGATTTTCTCCCCCGCCTGCTCGCGCATGTATTCGTAAGCCTGCGCCAAAAATCCGCCCGTGCCGCAGCCGGGGTCATAAACCGTTTGGCCGATCTTCGGATTGACCACTTTCACCATTGCGCGGATGACTTCGCGCGGCGTGAAGAATTGTCCGCCGTCGTTTCCTTTCTCGCCCATTTTCAAGAGCAAGCCTTCATACACCTGCGACAAGGTGAAAACGTGCGTATCGTCAACCGTGACGCTGCTGATTTCGTGAACCTTGTCCAACACGTCCAAGAAATTCTTTTCTGAATCAATCCGGCTGCGGTCAACACTGGACATGATTTCGCTGATAACCTTTTGCCGGGCGGTTGCGCCGGACTGGTTTTCCAGTCCCTTTAACTTCGGAAGTAAATCCTCGTGAACAAATTTCCAGACGCTTGCTTTGTTATCCTGACGCAGGGGTGATTCCGGCGCAGCCCAATCACGCCAGCGATACGGTTTTGGCACGGACGCCTTGACGCGGATTCCCAGCGCCTCCGCTTCGTCCGCCTCGCGTGCCTCTTGTTCGTCGAGGATGCGAAGGAATAGCATCCATGTCAGTTCCGGGACGTATTGCAGTGCCCCGGCGCAATTGCTCCGGCGCATGATGTCGCAAATGGATTTCACCGCGCCATTAAGCGATTGCTGCGAGGCGTGGCGTTTGCCGTTTGAAGTAGCTGTTTTCTTTTCCATGAAATTTGCACTATGAGTCTCTCCGAAGTGCGCCACGCGAGGAAACAAAAAAGGCACTGCTTTCGCAGTGCCTTCAATTAAAAATGAGGGGTTAAATTAAGCCGCCCAAGACAACTCACGGGCTGACTTTTTAGTTGCGCGAATTCGTTCCTTGCGTTCGCTTTCGATGCTTTGAAGGAACTTCCGCTTCTGTTCAACGAATTTCTGAAACGAACCCGGAGGTTTGTTGCAGACTTCATCAATGGTTCGGACTTTCATGGTTGCTTTCATAACACGTATGCTTTTAGCCGTGTAGGGCATGATTAAAGACTTCCTCTTGCAAGATGACAAGCTCTTTCATCCCTGCGGCCTTTTCTGCCACTACCTTAGCATGATCCTCACCAGCGAGCCTTGCAAATACCATTATCTCGTCAAAATACGGAACATATCCGCTAAATGCCTTACGAAAGCCCTCATGCGATTGTGGAAGTGCGACGGGATGGGGGAAACGGCGTGAATCAAAAGCCCGCTCCATTGCCTGATTTTTAGCCAATTCCAAAGGAGTCAATACAGCTATCATCATCGTTTCATAATTAAGCGACTGCACTTTCTTGATCTTTTCCAGTGTCGCTTTCTCATCGGACATGGACGAATCCCAAATAAACGAACGACCTGCGCCAATCAACTTGTCAAACAACTGATTCGCCATCAGATGACATTCCTTTTGAACGGTTAGGCTGGCACGGCCATCGGCAACAGCCTTGATCAAGTTATATTCGGGAACCAATGGCTTAAACACATCCACGCCGACATGGTGTCCTGCACTCACAGGTAACACATCGTTTTGCGCCAAATCATTCAGGATGGTCGTTTTTCCACTGCCATATCCGCCGCCAGCGAAAATTATTTGAGGACGACCGGGCAGTTTGGTGGAGTTTGCACAGACGATTTGAACCAACAGATTGTGAAACTCATCACGCGACACTCCATCCTTTACCGGCAGCCTTCCAGATGCGAAATGCCCCCGCAAAATCTTGTCGAATAAATCACTATACGAGCAGAAGTTGACCGTCTCTTTGTGGATGGTTTCGGTCAATATCTCGTCATGGTCAACGATGATCTCCGGTCGGGAAAAATTATCCGGGTTAAATTTTTCTTTCCACCACCAATCCCAAAACTCGTCCGTCTGCTCGACGTTGTTTGCCAGCGTCGTGAAGTCGAACTTCTCACCGTCTTTTAGTTTTTCGAGAATGGGCAATTCCATTTGATTTCCCTTGCT
>JANNAO010000127.1:0-5808 GCA_031384405.1 Verrucomicrobiota bacterium
CTGCCCTTGTCCGTCCAGACTCCGGCGCTTAATCCGTAAGGAATGTTGTTCGCCCGTTCAAAGGCTTCTTCGGGAGTCCGAAAAGTCATCACGCTCAAAACCGGGCCAAAGATTTCTTCGGATGCGACGCGGTGTGCATGAGTCACACCGGTCAGAAACGACGGCGCGAACCAATAGCCTTTCGCCGGGAGCGTGCACTGCGTTTGCGTCAACTCCGCGCCTTCGTCCACGCCGCTTTGCACCAGCTCGCGGATTTTTTCGAGCTGCGGCCGCGAATTGATCGCGCCGATGTCGGTATTTTTGTCGAGCGGATTGCCCACGCGCAACGTCTGGATGCGGTCGCGCAATTTCTTGATGACCTTGGAATAAATCCCTTCCTGCACGAACAGCCGCGACCCTGCGCAACAAACGTGGCCCTGGTTGAAATAGATTCCGTTGATGACGCCTTCGATGGCCTGATCAATCGGCGCGTCCTCGAACAAAATGTTCGCCGCCTTGCCGCCGAGTTCGAGCGTGAGTTTCTTCTTCGTGCCCGCGACCGCCTGCGCGATGCGCTTGCCGACCTCGGTGCTGCCGGTGAACGCGAGCTTGTTGATGTCCGGATGATTGACGAGCGCCGCGCCGGTCTCGCCCGCGCCGGTGACGATGTTCACCACGCCCTCGGGCAATTCTGCTTCCTGAAAAATCTGCGCCAGCCGCAGCGCCGTGAGACTCGTGGTCTCGGCAGGCTTCAGCACGACGGTGTTGCCGCACGCGAGCGCGGGCGCGATCTTCCACGCGGCCATCAGCAACGGAAAATTCCACGGAATGATCTGCCCCGCGACGCCGAGCGGCTGCGGTGTTTTGCCGGGGAACGCGTATTTCAACTTGTCCGCCCAGCCCGCGTAATAAAAGAAGTGTGCGGCCACGAGCGGCAAATCTACGTCGCGGCTTTCCTTGATGGTCTTGCCGCCGTCCATCGTTTCGAGCACGGCCAGCTCGCGCGCCTTCTCCTGGATGATGCGCGCGATGCGATAAAGATATTTGCCCCGCTCGCGCCCCGGCATCTTGCTCCAGACCTTGTCGTAAGCCTTGCGCGCAGCTTTCACCGCGCTATCCACGTCGTCAGCATTCGCCGCCGCAATCGTCGTGAGCGTCTGCTCGGTCGCCGGATTGATGGACTCAAAATATTTTCCCGACTTCGGCGCAACGAATTTGCCGTTAATGAACAACTCGTGCTGCGGCGCAATGACGTAGTTCTTCGAGTCCTCCGGCGCGAGCGCAAAGTCCCACTTGTTGCCGAAGTTCAATCGTCGTTCCTTGAGCGGAACAATTGGTTGAGCGGCGTGAGTCGGTGCAGCTACGGCGCGCTTGGCGGAAAGTTTCACAGCTTTGGTTTTCGTTTTCATTTTTGATTTTTGACGGCAGCGGCTTTGCGACGGCTGCGATATTCAGGCGGCGTTTCGTGTAGGGTTGTAGCTGCGAACAAATCCGCAGTCTCCATTGCCGGAGGCAGCTCTTTTGACGAAGCCTTCAAAGTGTCATGCAGTTTGCCAGGCAACCATCCTGCCGGAAAGCCGGTTGCGCCCCGCCGCAACAATTCACGATTGCCCTTGGGAGTATTCTCTTCATCGCGCACAAATAACGGCACGAGCTGGAGTTTTTCCAGTTGCTCAACCGCCCCGGACCATGTGCCGCCTTCGTTAAGACCGGAACTGACCACGAGGCCGAAGTCCGCCAGCGCGTAAATCTGTTTGTTGCGTTGCATCGCGTTGCCGACGTTGAACCCGGCTTCGGGATCAAAGGCAGAAATGAGCGTGAGCCGTCCGTCTTGAATCGCCTCGCGCGATTTACCAGACGTGGCCGACCGCAACAGGCTGTCCGCCAGCACGCCGACAACTGTGCCGCCCGCTTCCAGCGCGTAGAGCATCGCGAATTGATCCACGCCGCGCGCACCTCCCGAGACGACCTGCATGTCTTCACACGCCGCAGAAGCCGCCACGCGTTTGGTGAATTCCTCGCCAGCCATATCCACGTCGCGTGAGCCGACCATGGCCAGACCGCCGCGTGTCAAAAGTGATTTTTCGCCGCAACCATAGATCAGCGGCGGTGCATTCTGTTTCAGACGAAGCAAACGTTCCGGATAATCAGATTCACTGCGGCTGATGACCCACACGCCCGCGCTTCGCCACGTTTCCACCGCCATGCTCAACATGAAACCGCGACCGAGGAGCGCGGTGATTTTCTCCGCGTCAATTGCCAGCCCAAGTTGTTTCAGCAAGGCCGCCACGTCCGTTGCGAGCAATTGTTCCAGTCCCAGGCCGACGCGCCGCAACTGCTTTTCCAGTTCGTTGAACTCGCCAATGCTCAACGGCTGAACGTCCTTGTTTCGCCCTGCACGCAAGGGCGAACACAACAGAAGTGTGGCTTGTGTGGCGGGTGAAAGCGGGTTTGCGCTCATGCGATTCAGTGATTCAAGTTTCGTCAGATTTGCTGGTTTGCGCAAGCGCGACGGGAAACACCGGCCCGCTGCCAGCCTGCCGCATCAACGCCGCGCACACTGCGAACGTCCAGCCGCTGTCCACCATGTCGTCCACGAGTAGCAACGGTTTGGTGAAATCAGCGCCGGGTTTGACCGTG
The DNA here is from genome assembly GCA_031384405.1 of Verrucomicrobiota bacterium. Taxonomy (GTDB): domain Bacteria; phylum Verrucomicrobiota; class Verrucomicrobiia; order Limisphaerales; family JADLHS01; genus JADLHS01. The sequence goes on from JANNAO010000127.1 coordinate 2,620, forward strand.
AACGCGCCATCAAGATTGTGCGCCTGTTGAAAGCTGTTCTGCATTTCCTTCTGCGACGGCGTGACGCGGGCCTTTTGAAGCACGGGATGAAACGGAACGTTCAACGCCCGCGCCAGCCGCTCGGCAAAGTCAGGAACGAGCGAAGCGTGATTCAACGACGGCACGCAAGTCACCCACGCCGGTTGCGGATTCCATTCACGAATCATTTCCACGACGGCGGCAATCAGCCGGTCGTCGAAGCGGGCGGTGGTGGAATATTTTCCGGCGCGCACCAGTTCGCCCCAACCTGCGTCGCCCCAGATCGCCAGCACGCGACCAGTTTCCGCACGAAGCGCATCTGAAACTTTTCCGGTGAACTGGTAAGTCTTGAACGCGTCCTTGGGCCACAACTTGCGCGGCTTGATGGGATGATGGGTGCGTTGGAGAAATTGCGCGGCGCGCTCGGCAAGTGAGGGAGGGACTTGGTCAGCCAGCAGGAATTCTCCGCAACAAACAGCGCAACGTCCGCACGGTGGCGCGTCGTGCTCGTCCAGTTCACGGGCGAGAAACTGCATGAGGCAGGAACGCGCGTGGAGGTATTCGCGCATCCGGGTTTGCTCGCGCCTGCGGAGTTCCGTGAGCCGTTCAACGCGTTCCCAAAACGCGGGAGCGAGCGGTGTGGCGGTGCGTTTCCAATGATTGTCCAGCTTGAGCAGCGGAGCGGGTGATTCGAGTGAAAGCAACTTCAGCGCGTGATCCAGACGCCCGCGCGGTGCGTTCAGTTTGATTTGTAACTCACCGAGCGTTAGTCCGTCGGGCGCGGCGGCGAGTTGCGAGAGAATCTTTTCAACCAACACGCGCGGCGGAAAAGCGGTTTCGATGAAGTGATCCGTGATGTCACTGTCGCCGCCGCCACCGAGCAACACTGCAAACGCATCCGGCAATGCACGTCCAGCGCGACCTACTTGCTGATAGTAATGAACCACTGAACCCGGAAGCTGGTAGTGGACGACGAAGGCGAGATCGGGTTTGTCGAAGCCCATGCCGAGTGCGGTGGTGGCGACAAGCGCCTTGAGTTCGTTGCGGAGCAGACGTGTTTCTAACCGTTCCCGCGCTCCGGGTTGGCCGAGTTCTTCATCCAGCCCGCCCCAATAAGCTTCAGCATCAATTCCGTTCTCGCGCAACCACGCTGCCACTGTGCGAGCGTCGCGAATGGTGAGCGTGTAAATGACACCGCTGCCGGGAAGTTTTGGCAACGTGTTCGCAAGCCATGCCAGCCGGGCGATCTCGCTCGGCAGGGAAATGTTTTGCAGTTGTAGGCTTGCCCTCGCGAGCTTGCCGCGCTGGACGGTGAGCGACACACCAAGTTGCGATTTCAGATCGGCGACGACGCGGTCGTTGGCCGTGGCGGTGGTGGCGAGCACGCGGATGTTCGGCGGCAGGGATTGCAGGATTCGCGTGATGCGGCGGTAGTCCGGGCGGAAGTCATGTCCCCAATCCGAAATGCAATGGGCCTCGTCCACCACGAGCAGGCCGATGCGCGCGGCGACGGGCTGTAACATCGTCCGCACAAATTCTTCGTTGCCCAATCGCTCTGGTGAGACAAGCAAAACGTCAATTCGGTCGGCAAGCAATTCATCGCGGATATGCGCCCAGTCCTCGCGATTCTTTTCCTCCGACGTGACGCGCACCGCTCGGACGCCCGCGCGTTCGGCAGCGGCGATTTGATTTCGCATCAACGCGAGCAACGGAGAAATGATGAGCGTCGGCCCGGCTTGTTGTTCACGCAGAAGTTTTGCGGCGATGAAATAGACGTTGCTCTTGCCCCAGCCGGTGCGTTGCACGACAAGCAATGGGCCGCGTCGTTCGATCAGATGTTCAATGGCTTCGAGTTGGCCGGGACGGAATGTGGCTTGCGAATCGCCGACGGATTGACGGAGAAGTTCCGTGGCGCGGTTTTGAAGTGGCGTCCCCATTTTCGTTTTGCCCAATCATCACGGCAGCGAGAAGTAATCCCTGAATCAGTGTTTGCAGCTTCGTTTCCCGCAGGTGCGCGCCTTTGCGAACAAGCTCGTCACCGTTTCACCGGCTAAGAGTTTGCGGCGGTCAGCGGTGTAATCACCACGGCCTTCGCGCCAAATGGACAGCAGGCGGGCGACCATGGACGGCGCAAGGTTAAGCTGCCAATTCTGAGAATTCATACACGGGAGTTTCCACCACGCGTGCTGGTTTGACGCGGGAGTTGATGATGGTTTGCAGGCGGGTGACGGTTTCAGGGCTGAACAATTCTTCGCCCGTTTCCCGGCAGACGCGGCAGGGGACGTGTTCGACGACAATGAATCGCCCGCCCACTTCCTGCGTGTAAGTGACGAGGCGTTCCTCGAAGGTTTCCTTCCATTCGTGTGTCTTCATATCATTTTCTCACTTTCAAAGTTTCATCCCATTCCGCCGGGTCAGGCTCATAGGCCGTGATGACTTTGACCAGTGGTCGGCTGGGATGCGTGCATTGCACATGCAACACACGCCGGTTCAAAGTCCGCCCACCAACAGGCAGCTTGGACCGTATTTGTCTTGAGGATAATCTTCAATCACTTCACCTGCCAGCACGCTTTGCCCGACTTCCTCCGGCGTAATGTTCCGCGCGATCAGTTGCCGGGTGGCGTGCAGGGAATACTCCACCAAGCCGCGCCGGATTTTATCGCGGAGCTGGTCAATCATGCGGGGCGATGTGCGTGGGATTGTTCACGGCAGCGAAAAATAATCCGCGCCCTGATAATTCCCCTCGACGTTTTTCACGATCTGCATGAGCACGTCGTTGACGAGCGTGCTCGCGCCGAAGCGGAACATTTGTGGATTGAGCCAGTCGTCGCCGAGGGTTTCCTTGACCATCACGAGATAGGCGAGCGCCTGCTTGGACGTGCGGATGCCACCCGCGGGCTTCATGCCGATGCGGATGCCGGTGGCGAAAAAATAATCGCGGATGGCTTCCAACATCACGAGCGTGACGGGCATGGTGGCGGCGGGCGAAACTTTTCCGGTGCTGGTCTTGATGAAATCGCCGCCGGCCTGCATCGCGATTTCGCTGGCGAGGCGGACGTTGTCGTAGGTGACGAGTTCGCCGGTTTCGAGAATGACCTTCAAATGCGCCGGGCCGCAGGCTTCCTTCGTGGCGGCGATTTCGTCGAACACTTTCGCGTGGTCGCCAGCGAG
>JANNAO010000040.1:0-4335 GCA_031384405.1 Verrucomicrobiota bacterium
GGCACGATCATGAACAAGGCCTACTCGTGCATCCCGGAAAAGTCGCGCATCCTCTACTTCGCGCCGGAGACACCCAAGACGCTCTACGTCCGCTACAAACCCGCGCCGCACCAGAAGATCAGCCAGCAAACGTGCGATCCATCTCAAGTGGATGTGAAATCGCCGAGGACATTGGGCCGTCAACTTTCGATCAAGGACATCTCGTCCGTGACCGCCGAACCGACGCGCGGTTGGGATGAAAAAGAAACGACGACGAAGATCGTGTTTGTGTGAGAGCTGGGCGAAATGACGCGTTTATGCGGCAGTATTTGTGCCCCGACCAGCCGCTGCCGGATAAGTCCGGCATTCCACAGTCCTTACGTCTCCACCTGCAAAAATTGAAGCCCACAAATTCTGCCTGCGTCCAACGCCCCTGGTCGCTATCTTGACACGCAATCTTGGGAACTTATAGTCCCGCCAGCAAACGATGCACACAGTGAAAGAGTCTCACATCCCAGCCAAACTTGTTCCGCCCGTCAGCAGACGAGGCGTTGCGCTCAAGGAATTCAAATCGCATGGACGCGGTTTCTGGCGCGATGTTTCCGAGAAGGACTGGAACGACTGGCGTTGGCAGCTCAAGAACCGCATCACCACGCTGGAACAACTCCAACGGTTGATGCCCACGCTGACGCCGGAGGAGTTTGCCGGGACGCAGTTGGCCAACCAGAAGCTTTCGCTTGCCATCACGCCGTATTTTTTCAACCTCATTGATCCAGCAGACGAGCTTTGCCCCATTCGTCGCCAGATGATTCCACGCGTGGAAGAGACGCACACAGCGGCGTGGGAGATGAGCGATCCGTGCGGAGAGGATTCGCATTCACCAGTGCCCGGTCTGGTACATCGCTATCCCGACCGAGTGTTATTTCTTGTGACGGATCGGTGCGCGTCCTATTGCCGGTATTGCACGCGGTCGCGTCTGGTGAGCAACGCGGCGGGCTACGACTTTCATCCTGAGTTCGACAAACAAATCGCCTACATTGAGCAACACGCTGAGATACGTGACGTGTTGTTAAGCGGCGGTGATCCATTGTTGTTCAGCGATGAAAAGTTGGAATATCTCCTGAGCCGATTGCGGGCGATTCCGCATGTGGAGTTTCTCCGCATTGGCACGCGCATCCCGATTTTTCTTCCGCAACGCATCACGTCGGAGTTGTGCGCGATGCTGAAACAGTTTCATCCGCTGTTCGTCAGCATCCACTCGAATCATCCGCGCGAACTGACCGTTGAAGTTCGCGATGCTCTCGGACGGCTTGCCGACGCAGGAATCCCGCTCGGCAACCAAGCCGTGCTGCTCAAGCATGTGAACGATGATGTCGAGATCATGCGCGCGCAGATGCAAAAATTGCTGATGTGCCGCGTGAAGCCGTATTACCTCTACCAATGCGATCTCATCGCGGGTTCGGCACACCTTCGCGCGAGTGTGCGGAAGGGGTTAGAGATCATGGAGGCGTTGCGCGGTCACACCACGGGCTACGCGGTACCGACGTATGTGATTGATGCGCCCGGTGGCGGCGGGAAAGTGCCGGTGAACCCAGAATATCTCCTGAGCCGCAATGCAGATCGCGTGGTGATCAGAAACTACGAAGGGAAAATCTTTGAGTACCCGGAAGCTGCCGACGGGACGCCGACGTTTGCCGCGCCGAAAGAAATTGAAGAGCCGGAACTGGCCTGACAGCGTGCGCTCGACTCAGAGTGCTCTCAGAGTGACTTGTGCGAGCCGTCGCAGAAGGGAGCGTTCTTGGAATGTTTGCAACCGCACCACGCCACCTTCTTCTCCTCGGTGATGTCCACCTTCATGGGTGAAAACGTCGTTCCCTTGTGCGAGCCATCGCAGAAGGGCTGACCTTTGGAGCGTCCGCACGTACACCAATAATAGCTGCCGGGCTTGACGGTTTGAACGATGGGAAACTTTTGGGCAATGACAGGTTCGCTCATAATATCTTTCAGTGACCAACGTGATTGGTGTTCGATTGAACCCACGAGCGCGTCCAGCAGGACAACGGCGGCGCGGTTCAGTGCTTTGTATCATCAGGCCCTGGCTCGCTGTCCTTGGTGAGCCACCAGACAACAAGCGCGGGGCCAAAACAAAGAGCCAAACCAATCGGCATACCGAAAATACTCCAGAAAATATCCATAAGTTGATGCGAGATTTGCGTCTGAGCCGGGGAATGTAAAGAACGTTTTCAGACTCGGCAGCACGTCATGGCGCATCTTGACACTGCCCCCGGAGCGCGGCTGTGTCGAAGACCAGCCGCAGCAGTGTGATAACTCTGGGACTTTGGATTTGCTGGCGACTCCAGTGCTTTCCACCTTGCTGCGGCTGGTCCAGGACGACACAGCCGCGCTCCGCCAGAGTCGCATTCGGGGGCAGTGTCAGGCGTGCGCCCCAGCGCGTCACGGCGATGTTGGCGGGCGCAACCATCGGAAGGTCGGGTTCGCCACATGAAACTCCACGCGCCGTTCGCGGCTCGGCTGTGTGTAGATCGAATACGAGTGCGGCTTGCAGTCGTAATGCCCCGCCTGCCAGCGGCGAAGTCTGAAATGCGCCACGGCCAGCGGCGCGAACAGTCGCATCCAAGTCGGAGCGGATGCGTGAAATGCTTTGCGCTCGCGCGAAGCGTTCGCACCCAGATTCATGTTCACGCCCGTCTCGGTGAACACGCTCACGAACTTCGGCAGCACGGCGGTGTTCAGCCTGGCTTGCACAATTCTCAACGCCCAATCCTGATCGCCCGCATCGCGGAACTCCGTGTTGAACCAGAGCTGATGCTTCTCCAGCACTCGACGCCGGATGAATGTGGCTGCGGTGAGAAACGCCAGATTGCTCGCCGTCCAGGTGTGGAGTAACTGCGGCGTGACGGAGCGACGTTCGCAGATGTATTTCCCGTCGCCATCCACCACGAGACAGTCGCCGAACAGAATATCCGTCTCAGGATGTTGTTTGAAATAATCCAAAACTGCTTGGAGTGCGCCGGGAAGATATTGTTCGTCGCAATTCAAGTAGGCGAGGATGTCGGCGGAAGATTTGCGATAGCCTCGGTTCACGGCGTCGTACATGCCGCGATCTTTTTCAATCACCGCCGTGACGCGGGAATCTTTCGCGAGCCAATCCAGCGTGCCGTCGTCCGACCCTGCGTCCTGAACGATGTGTTCATGCGAGACGCCCTGATCTGCCACGGATGCGATGCACAACGGCAGCCACTTCCCGCTGCGAAAACTGGGAGTGACGATTGAGATTGTCGGCGTGCTGCTCATGTGATGAAAACGTTGGTCACGATGCGCGGAGTGTAGGGAGAACGAGTAGCGGCTTCAACCGAATGAATTACCGAATCAATTAACGGGCGTTTTTTCGGCTACAAGTCTGGCTCGAAGATTTGCCAGCACCGACCAACCCCAGGCGATGACAAATAAAACTCCCGCCGCCACCGCCATCATCGCGGCGGAACTGGTCGCGCCCAAGTCAGGTTGTCCCATCATCCCGCCGATCGCGCGCGGCAGCGTGATCGCCCCGATGTGTCCCAGCACCGCGCTCAACGCGGCGAACAACAACGCGAGTCCCAACAGGACATGCAACCGCCGAGTCAACAGCGAGGCCGCCGCTGCGGGCACGACGAGCATCGCAATCACAAGAATGCTTCCGACGCTCTCGAACGCGAGCACCGTCGTCACCGAGGCCACGAGTGTGAGACCAAGTCGGATGGCGTCAGCGTTGAAACCCAGCGTCGTCGCCAGTGCCGGATCAAACGCTGCGAGGCGGAGTTCTTTGTAGAAAATCACAGTCAGCAGCGCGTTGACCAAAAGCAATCCACCGCTGATGAGCGCGACGCGAGGCACGCGATTCACGTCCACCACGGCGGTTTCAATCGAACCATACAGCACGCAGTCCGCATCCAAATCCACTTTGTCGGAAGCGACGCGGATCAGGATCAACCCGACGGCAAATAATCCACAAAACACCACACCTAATGCCGCACCGCTCTCGACTTGGCCGAAGCGTTGCACCACTTGCGTCAGCACCGCTGTCAGAACACCAGCGATCACCGCACCGATGACCATCGGCAAAATGTCTCGCGAGTTGGTGAGCAGAAAAGCGATGGCAAGTCCCGGCAGCACGGCGTGACTGATGCCGTCGCCCAACATGCTTTGACGATTCAGCATGAGGAACGCGCCCGGCAACGCGCACGCCAGACAGATCAACACGCCGGTGATGACGATCCATGTGTCGAGTTCGCTCCAGTTCATAGCGTGTGATTGAAACTGCCCCGCGATTGGGAAATCGTCCTCGTTCTCGTCCTC
>JANNAO010000164.1:0-4545 GCA_031384405.1 Verrucomicrobiota bacterium
ATCTTGCCTGCCGTAGAACCGGGCTTCCAGCCCGGCGGAAAAAACACGGGTAACACCAAGCGCATTGAAAGCTCGTCAGCCACCGCTAGTGCCAGCGCCAATCCGGGCGGCAGGATGCCGCCCTCTACGGCAGGCAAGATGCCCGCCGCCACATATCACGAACTCCGCCGCGCTTGGAAATCCGGCGACATCATTGACCTCGATCTACAGATGAATACCGAGTTGATCGAATCCAATCCGCTCGTGGAAGAAACGCTTGGCCAAGTCGCTGTGAAGCGCGGGCCGGTTGTTTATTGTCTGGAATCAGTTGATCTGCCCAAGGGCGTGAAGCCACTCGACGTGACGCTTTCAGCGAACACAAAACTTCGCGCGCGTTATGATCAGCGATTGCTTGGTGGCGCGGTGGTGTTGGAAGGAACAGCACACGCTCGCACCAACGCGAATTGGAGCGGCCAGCTTTATCGCGAATTAAAACCTGTGAAGCCCACGCCAATAAAACTCCGCCTCATCCCCTACTCGCTTTGGGCAAATCGTGGCGTGTCCGAGATGTCCGTATGGCTGCCCCTGAACCGTTCTGACGAATGATCGCAACGGCTCTGTCGAACATCCTCAAGCTGTTCCTGCCCTCGTGGAATTTTTTCAACGACTTCTCCACCGTGCCGCGATTGGATGTCCGCACCATTCAAGATGGCCGCGAATGCGAGTGGCGTACGCTCTACACCACGGTTTCAACCCGCAGCATCCGCCGCGTCTTTTTCAACGCAGACGGCAACATCGAGTTGCTGGAAAAGACTTTCATTGATCGCGCGACGGAAGAATTTGCCCCGGAGTGCCCCCGTCTTCGGGGGCAGCAACGTGATAACTCTAGTGACTTAAATAAAAACAACGCGCTTTCACATTCGAGAGTTTCTGCGCCCGGGGACGGGCGCACTCCGTCAGAGCTTGGCAAGCATCACAAAATTCTAACCCGCATCGTTCGCAGTCGCCTGACCGCGACGCAGCTTGACGATGAGTTTCAATTCCGTCTCGTGATGACAAGCCCCGGACAGCCGGAGGAAATTCTGTTCGTATCCGCTCACTTGCCAGTTCAGGAGGAAACGCGATGACGCTCGAACCCCACATCGCCCTGCGCGCCACGCAACTCCTGCTTGGGATCGGAATCGCGCTTCAGGCTGCGGAGGTTCTCGCGACACGTTCGGCTCACGCCCGATTGTGCATCGGCAAGCATCCGCCGGATTTCTGGGCGCAATGGTTGACTGCAAAAATGCTCGTCCGTCTCGCGCTCTCAGCCGTGTTGATTGTCGGGTTTGGAAAACATCTACAAGTGATCGAACCCGTTTTCTACATGGGGCTGATCTTTTCCTCGGTGGGATTGGTCATCCGCTTCAACGGCCCGTTCGGAGGCGGCAGCGACAGCATGACGTTCCAAGTCTTGATCGGACTGCTCATCGCATCGCTCGGCGTGGCGAATCCCATCTTGGTGCGTGTCGGGTTGGGATGGATCGCGGCGCACTCAGTCCTGTCTTACTTCATCGCGGGAATCGCCAAGTTGAAGACCGAAAATTGGCGCACAGGTCTTGCGATGCAAACGCTCCTTCGCACTGACGGGCCTTACACGTTGTTCGCTCCAGCCCGCAACCTCGCGGATTCAAAATCACTCTGCGCGGGATTGTCGTGGATGATCATCGTGTTCGAGATCGCATTTCCACTGGTGCTGATTCTGCCGTGGGAGGGAAAACTGGCGTTGCTATCCATCGGCTTGCTGTTCCACATCACGAACGCCGTGGTGCTCGGCTTGAACCGTTTCATCTGGGCGTGGGCCGCGACGTATCCCGCAGTGCTTTACTTCAACTGAGCCGGACGCATCACCCTTTGTCAGCATGCCGGATGTCCTGCGCCTCGCAGAGATAAACAACTTCCTCAGCGATGTTCGTGGCGTGATCGCCGATGCGCTCCAGGCTTTTGACAGCCACGAGCAGATGCAAAGAGCGTTGGATATTGTCCGGGCTTTGCTTCATGTGCTCGACGATCTGCGCCTGAATCTGTTTGTGCAGCGTGTTGATCTCTTTGTCTCGCGGAATAACGGCGCGGGCCGAAGCGGAATCCTTTTGCACAAATGAATCCAAAGCTGACTTGAGCAACCCCAGCACGAGCGAGGAAAGTCTGGGCAACTCCAATTGCAGCTTCAGCGGAGGCTCTTTGCTCAGATCACGGGCACGTTTGGCGATCTTGGTCGCTTCGTCACCGACGCGTTCCAGATTCTGCGAGAGCTTCATCGCAATGGTCACCATGCGGAGTTCGCTGGCAAGCGGCGCCTTGGCGAGAAGGTTGATGGCCATCTCGTCCACGTCCAACTCGAAGCGATCCAGCACCTCGTCGTTCGCTTTCACGGCGAGGGCGAGTTCGAGGTCGCGATTGACGAGCGCGCTCACGGCATCGCTCACGGATTTCTCCGCGTGACTCGCCATCGTCAGGAGTTTCTGTTTCAACTCCGCCAAGTCGTGATCAAATTGTCGTTCCATAGGTGAATTAAAAATTAAAAGTTAAAAATTAATGCGACCAGCGCAGTGCCAGTTTCGGGCATTTTGTATTTTGCATTTCGTCACCCGAACCGCCCTGTCACGTAATCTTCCGTGCGCTTCTGCTTCGGCATGGTGAAAATCTTCTGCGTCGGGCCGGACTCGATGAGTTCACCCATGTAAAAGAACGCTGTCTCGTCGGAGATGCGCGTGGCTTGTTGCATGTTGTGCGTGACGATGACGATGGTGAAATCTTTCTTCAGTTCAAGGATCAAATCCTCCACACGCGATGTCGCGATGGGATCGAGCGCGCTGGCTGGTTCGTCCATCAAGATGATCTCCGGCTTCACAGCGATGGCGCGGGCGATGCAAAGTCGTTGCTGCTGACCGCCGGACAAACCCAGCGCGCTGCTGTGCAAGCGATCTTTCACTTCATCCCACAAGGCCGCACCAACCAAACTTTGCTCCACAGCGGAATCAAGCTCGCTCTTGGATTTCACGCCGTGAAGTTTCAAACCATACGCCACGTTGTCGTAGATGGATTTCGGGAACGGATTGGATTTCTGGAACACCATGCCCACGCGTTTGCGAAGTTCGATCACGTCCACGTCCGGCGCGTAAATATCGTGCCCACCAATCTTGGTTGAGCCTTCGATGCGCACACCATCAATGAGATCGTTCATGCGATTGAGGCAACGCAGCAGCGTGGATTTGCCGCAACCCGACGGTCCGATGAACGCTGTGACGATGCGCTCGCGGATGTTCAGCGAGACTTCCTTGAGTGCTTTCGCCTTACCGTAGTAGAGCGACAGATTGGAGATTTCGATCAGCGGCGCACTGCTGCCAACCGTCGGCTGGGTTTGCGCGGTCACTTCGAGTTTGGGTAGAATGGATTCAGCCATACGATTAAATCAGCCGAGTGCTCTGAGTTTTTTGCGGACGCGAGCGCGGATGAGAACTGCGACAAAGTTCAAAGCAAAGGTCAGGATCAACAACACCAGCACCGTGGCGTAAAGGATCGGACGCGTCTTCTCGATGTCCGGCGATTGCGTGGACAACACAAAGACGTGATAGCCGAGGTCCATGAATTGATCGCTCAACTTACCCGGCAGCGATGCCATGTAATACGCCACGCCCGTAAATAAAATCGGCGCGACTTCGCCCGCCGCGCGGCTCACTGCGAGGATGCCGCCGGTCATGATTCCGGGCAATGCTTGCGGCAACACAATGCGGATGATGGTTTCCAACTTCGTCGCGCCGAGTGCGAGACTCGCCTCGCGCAAACCCATCGGGATGGCCTTGAGAGATTCTTCCGTAGCCACGATCACCACCGGCATCGTCATCACAGCTAACGTCAACGAGGCCCACAATACAGTGGGTTTTCCCCAGACCGGGCCGGGGTTTTGCAGCAACTGATCCATGTTCTGACCGATGAAACTCAGGAAGAAGCCCGCTCCAAACAAGCCGAACACGATGGAAGGCACACCAGCAAGATTGTTGACGGCGGCGCGGATGATCCGGGTGATGGGCGAACTGCCGGGCGCGTATTCGGTCAGATAGATCGCGGTGATGACGCCGACGGGAAGCACAAAGATTGTCATCACGAAGACGCGGATCGTGGTGCCGATGATCATGGGCAGAACGCCGGTCGTGTCGGGATTGAAAAAATCTTCCTTTGGGATCGTGCTGACGAAATGCCACGTCAGGTTGGGCCAGCCGTTGATGACAATGTTGCCGAGGATCACGACGAGGATCGCGACAATGAGCAATGTCGCCAGCCCCGTCAGGCCGCCGAAGAAGAACGAAGTGAAATCGAACTTTTGGGTTTGAAAACGGTGCTTCATCGGCAACCTCCAAAATCCGAGCTGGTAGGGCGCGTTGTCCTCAACGCGCCGCTGGCTGACACGATTGCGTCCTGCTTTACCACGGCCCGGCGCGCAGAGGACTGACGCGCCCTACCTATCGCCCATTGGAGCTTGGAGCTTTTCATCGCTTCCCCTCCAACTTGTGCTTCAACCGATGAATC
>JANNAO010000489.1:0-12156 GCA_031384405.1 Verrucomicrobiota bacterium
TTTTTTTGCAACGGTCGCGGTCTTGTTCGCAAAAAGTTCGCGCTCACGACGCAGGCAAGCGCACGATGAATGAACTTCCGTTGCCAATGTGGCTTTCCACTTCAATGCTGCCGCCGTGTGCGTGAATGATCGCTGAAGAAATCGCCAACCCCAGTCCGCTGCGACCTTGCGACGACGTCCTCGCCGCGTCTGCGCGGTAAAATCTTTTGAACAGATGCGGCAGATGTTCCGGCGCGATTCCGTGCCCGTTATCGGAAACGATGAGTGTGGCGGAACCGTTGCTAGGATTGGTCAAAACGCGTATTTCGCCACCGACTTTATTGTGCTGAACGGCGTTGGTCAGGAGGTTCAACACCACTTGCGCCACGCGTTCGGGATCGCCATGACAACCCGCAGGCGACAATTCCGAGCGAATCGTGATGCGTCGTTCATCTGCGAGTGGACGCATCATCCCCACGCAGTCGCGCGTCGTGTTCGCGAGATCAAATGGGATGCGCTTCATCGTTTCCTGCCCGGCATCGAGTCGCGCAAGTTCGAGCAATGACTCGATGAGCCGTCGCATCCGTTGCGCGGCGCGCTGGCAGGCTTCCAACGACTCGCGGTATTCCGCCGGGCTGCGTTCCTTGTTCAACGTGCTTTGGGCTTGGGTCAGAATTATTGACACTGGCGTACGCAACTCGTGAGCGGCGTCGGAGGTGAACTGCCGTTGCTGCTCAAACGCCGCGTCCAACCGGGAAAACGTGGAGTTCAACACAACCGCAAGCTGGCCGAGTTCGCTTTCGGTTTCAGAGGAATTGATCCGCTTGGAGAGGTTGCCCCGCGCGATCTCCTCCGCCGTGCGGCTGATCGCCTCGATTGGTTTCAACGCGCGCGTCGCCAGCCACCAGCCGACGGTCAATCCAACGGCAATGATCCCGCCGCCGATGATTAGCAGCCACACCGCGAGCTGTCGCAACTCCGTCAGCACGGGCGCGAGCGATGTTCCGACCATCACGCGATAACCGTTGGGAACAAGGTGAGTCAGTTCGCGATTCATCCCCACGGTGCGGATTGCGCCGGGTGAATTTGCCATGGCAAATTTGTCCATCGTGAGAGTCGCAGGCGCATTGGTCGAAAGACTGGTTTGGCGATCTTCCGGCGACCATGAGGCGTAATAAAATCTGCCCAGATCGAAGCCTTCAACCGGGCGGGGGCGAAAACCTCCGGGTCTTGGTCCGGGAAAATCACCTCCTGACTCATTCGGTTCTTCGCCTTCTGGCGGCGGACGGCGAAACCCTCTGTCCTGCGGCCCGCCCTCGCGCCGTCCGCTTCCGACGGGCGCAAGTCTTGGCAGCAGGGGAGTGATCGCGCCCTGCAACAGTGTGTCCACCGCCTGCAATCGCGCGCGCCGCTCGAACGTGTAAAACCCGCTCATCAATCCCACGACTAACGTCACGAGTAAAAACCCGTGCCACGCCTGCAACCGCCACTTGATGGATTTGAAGTTCATTCGATGCAATACCCGTGACCGCGCCGCGTGGTGATGAATTCCGCGCCGAGTTTTTTTCTTACGTTCGAGACATGAACATCGAGAAGATTGGACAGCGTGGAATCATCCTCGTCGAACAGATGTTCGTAAAGCGTGGTGCGTGTGACGACTTCGCCGCGATGCAACGCCAGAAATTCAACCAGCGAATACTCGCGCGCCGTCAACTCCACTGGTTTCCCGCCGTGCGTCAAAATTCTCGCCGCTGTATCCACGAACACATCGCCTAGCTCGATGACGTTCGTCGTCTTGTTTGCGCTACGACGGATGATCGCCCTCAGCCGCGCGAAGAGTTCCGGCAGATCGAACGGTTTCACCACGTAATCATCTGCGCCGGTGTCCAAGCCCTTCACGCGATCACGGGATTGATCCCGCGCCGTGAGCATCAGCACCGGCGTGCGCTTGGTTTTGCGGAGACGTTTCAACACGTCCCAACCATCCATGCGCGGCATCATCACGTCCAAAATGATGGCGTCGTAATCTGTGTTCTCGGCATTGAACAACCCGTCCTCGCCATTGTCCGCCGCGTCCACGGCATAGCCTTCATCCCGCAACGCGCGGACGAGTCCGCGTTGTAGATCGGGTTCGTCTTCGATGACAAGGATTCTCATGGTGGCAATGTTGTCCGCCGCGATTCTGTCAAAGCCCGCATCGGATGACAGGCTGAATGTGGCGCAAGTCATGGCGCAGGGTTGCACAATGAACCTTAAGCGCGGATGAAGACTCCACCGTTGCGTAGCAGCCGACGTGCGTCGGCTCTAACTGATTCCCCATCGAAAAGGTGAAAGGTCGAAAAGGAGCAGGGGAGATTTCACGCACACATCTCCTTTTCCCCTTCGCTCCTTTTCCCCTTTGCGGTTTTAGTTTCCAACTCACGAACGAGAATAAAAAATTTCTCGCACAAAAATGTTTCCGCCCCGTCACCAGATAAATCTTGTGTTCGAGTTCGCGCGGGGCGATGTACTTGGCACGCAGAGTGCGAATGACGGGTTACCAAGTTGCACCGTTCTTTGAAGTCGTAAAAACAATTTAACAGGAAACAGATTTACCCTGCCCTGTGCGTGATTCGTAGCTGAATCCTTGAACCGTAATTATACGAATCCTGGTGTCTATTCGTGATGACAGCCGACAGGCCTTAACTGGAAGTCGAACGTCATCCGGCGGGCACCGCATGTTGACTCAACATGTTCAAAGGAATAGCTACACACGGCAATGGTGGGGTCACTTTGGAAAACAAAAGCCCGGCAATCTCTCGCCGGGCTTTTTCTTTGGCCGGAGTGCGCCCGTCCCCGGGCGCAGCAACGCTCGCTTGCAACAACGGCTGAACATTGCGAACACCCTTCTCTCTGGCGCAATTGTTGTGGCCGGGGACGGCCATACTCCGCATTTGGTTTTTTCTTTTGGGCAGCCCGTGTCCAACTGCTAGTCTCGTTTCGTGGCGCGCGACGACTTGTTTTCATCCACCCCGACCCCGGAAATTTCGGCGGAAACTCCGGTCGTGGAAAAATCTTTGCGCCATCAACCGCTCGCCGCACGGATGCGTCCGCGTTCGCTCGACGAATACGCCGGGCAACAACACATCCTCGCGCCGGGCCAACTCCTGCGTCGCGCCATCGAAGCGGATCGCATCCAGTCACTGATCTTTTACGGCCCGCCGGGCACGGGTAAAACTTCCCTCGCGCAAATCATCGCGCGGCAGACCAAAAGCAAGTTTGAGCGACTCAGCGGCGTGGAATCCAACGTCGCCGACATGCGTCGCGTGCTCGCCTCCGCGCAGAACCGGCTGGAAAACACCGGCCAGCCCACCATCCTGTTCATTGATGAAATCCATCGCTTCAACAAATCGCAGCAAGACATCCTGCTGCCCGATGTCGAGAGCGGCGTTATCCGCCTCATCGGAGCGACCACGCACAATCCATTCTTCTTCGTCAACTCGCCGCTCGTTTCGCGTTCGCAAATCTTCGAGCTGCGCCCGCTGACCGAGGAAGATTTGTTCAACCTGCTCCAACGCGCGCTCGCTGATGAAGAACGCGGTGTCGGCTACCTCAAGATCAACGCTGATGAAAACGCCATCCGTCATCTCGCAAAAATGGCCGATGGCGACGCGCGCAAATGTTTGAACGCGCTGGAAATCGCCGCGCTCACCACCGAACCAACCTTAGTGGGACAGGCATCCTGCCTGTCCAGTGAGGCGACCGATTTGTCGGGGTCATTGGACAAGGGATGCGCGTCTGCCCGTTCGCCCGGACAGTCTGGAAGCACTGCCCCACTAACCGACTGTGCAGTGCATATCACGCTCGCCGTTGCCGAACAAAGCATCCAGAAGAAAGCCATCGTCTATGACGGCGATGGCGACGCGCACTACGACACGATTTCCGCCTTCATCAAATCCATGCGCGGCAGCGATCCCGACGCCGCGCTCTACTGGCTGGCCAAGATGATTCACGCTGGCGAAGACCCGCGCTTCGTCACGCGCCGCATCGTGATTTGCGCCGCCGAAGATGTCGGTCTCGCCGACCCGATGGCACTCGTGCTGGCGAACGCCGCGCATCAGGCGGCGGAATTCATCGGCTGGCCGGAAGCGCGCATTCCCATCGCCGAAGCGACGATCTACATCGCCACCGCGAATAAGAGCAACAGTGCCTACAAAGCCATTGATGCCGCGCTGGAGGACGTCCGCTCCGGTCGCACGCTCGCCGTGCCCGAACATCTGCGCGATGGCAGCTACAAAGGCGCGAAACGTCTCGGCCACGGTGTTGGCTACCAATACGCCCACGACGGCAAAGATCATTTCGTGGCGCAAGATTATCTCGGCGCAGCCAAACGCTATTACGAACCCACCGAGCAGGGCGTGGAAAAGAAGATCAAGGAGCGGCTGGAGAACTGGCGGAAGCAAAGCAAAAGTCCGATTGCCCAATGAACGGCGAAACATCGGGAGCTTTGTTGCCAGAAATTTCCATGGCCTGAGTTCTGAATGTGTTTTCGCGCTTCCAACCCATTGTTGAACAACGCCACTCTTTTTTGGGTCAGCAGGATATTTGGTCAGCCCTTGTGGACAGCCTCAAAGCTCTTTCCAAGAGCGGACGTAATAAGTCGGTCCTGCAGGAGCGGCCAACAGGCTCTCGTCATAATGAATCTGGGATTTGCCGCTCAGTTTAACCGTGTTGGCGACGATGGAGCCGCAGAAGTTCAAATCAGTGCTGCCGCCGCCCACTTGAGTGTAGGCCGCGTAAGGCGCGTAGATCACGCCGATGAATTGGGAGCCACCCGCGAGCTTAATGCTCGTATTATTGGTTTGTCCGTAGATCATGAGATTCGTGGCGTAACCCGCACCGTTGGCTACTCCGCCACCGCTGAAATCCAAGCTGCTACTTGCATAGATGGTAAGACTGGAGTTGGTGCCGATGAGTATCTGTGAATTGCCAGAAAGAGACAGAGCCGCGTTCATGTGGAGTTTGACGTTACCTTGGATCAGAATCTTCTCGCTGCTGCTCAGGCCTAAACTGCTGCTGGACATGTATTGACCATTACCACTGCCAGTAAGCAGATAACTGTTGGGATAATTCGTGCCGTTTAGAGTGTAAGTTGTTTTTGTTGGCAATGAAGACCAAGTGCCACCAGGCGGAAGCTGCGCATCGGGTATGGACATGTTCAACGTGTTCTGTGACCAGCCAGACTCAACGCCTGTATTCGTAGCGTTCCAAGCCAGACTTCCAACCGTACCTCCGCCAACAACACTGAAGCCGTCATCCGGGCCAGTATAAACTTTGCCAAACACATCCACGCTGCCACCCACGGAAACTGTCGCGACGATGTTGCTGTCAACTGTGGCGATGTTGCCTCCGTCCTTTCGTTTAGCCGGATTGTATTGTCCTCCGGTGCTGTAATTGGTGTTTTGTGAGTTATAGCTGTCAATCACGACATTGCCGTTGAGTGTGATACCGCCTTTGGCCAGCACGCCTCCTTGGAACAGGCTGCCGGAGCCAGTTGTCACCACCACCGTACGATCCACCTCGTTATCGCCGCCTGTCGAATGTCTCCACGGTTTGACGCCTCTGACCCGGATGGCTGGTTGGACTGGATTGCTGTTGGTGATATAGGCGTCGTAATAGTTCAAGCCGATGTAACGGCGAACGTAATAGACGTTGGCGGAGATATTGGTCCAGTTGTCCGCAGAGGCACTGGTGTACCAGCTCGATCCGGGCGTGCTGGTGTTTGAGTGCTTGTTGATGAATTGCATCGCGTCCTCGACGCCTGCTTCTGCGATGACGAGCGATTCATTCCAAGCTTGGGAACGCGCTACGGCGGTGAATTGGTTGCTGGTGTAGGAAAAAATGGCTGCGAGCGAAATCCCCAAGACAGCGGCAATGCCGACGCAAACCAGCAGCACCTGACCTTCGGTTTTATTTGAACAGATTTTTGTTTTCATGGCGACTCCTTATCAATCGTTTAGTTACGCATCACGATCTTTGCGGTCTGGATGCTCTCGGTGTTGACCTTTTGACCCTTGATCTGGCGGGAACATTTCCAGTTCACGTTTAGCAGCTTGGCATCAGCCAATGTGGTGACAGGGTAAAAATTGAAATTGTTGGATGGGTTTCTTTGGAAAATGGCGAAGGCAAGCCTGTCACATTCTGTCAGCAACACCTTGCTCTGACCTGCGTAGGTGCGGGTCAACGTCCGGTTTCCGTTGTTGTAGGTGAATGAAAACGCCACGCCGCTGGCATTGGTCATGGCAACACTGCTGGCTGAAAATGCAGTCATTCCATGAGCCTGGCGGATATCTTTCGACATCACATCTAGGGCATATTTGCTTGTGCGATCCAACTCTGTGTAATTGGTCATGGCCAGCACGCTGCGGGCACCGTTGACCCAGAGCAGGGCGAGTGCTGCGAAAAGGATCGTTGAAAGAAACGCAGTGACCAACAGTTCGACCAAAGTCATCCCTGCGCGCGAGCGGTGCGGTCGGGAACACTGTTCTTGTCTGGTATTCATCTGTTAAAATTCTTCAGTTGGCAAAAACGTAATTTTGCGCTCCGTATTGGGAGATATAAGTGGACATCGTGCGTGTGTGATTTATTCCACCCGAATTCCACGAGAGGCTCACAGTCACCTGTTTCACGCCGCTGGCGGAATATGTAGCGGTGGGGTTCATCGCCGGAGTTGTCACAGTCATCGTGCCAGTATAGGCCGTGCCAAAATTTCCATTTGTCGAAGATGGGTCGTAGCTTTCAACGAAAGTCGGAGGCAGTTTGCTCGCGTCGGATAGTTGATCCCAGTTGAACAACCGCACGCCTTCCATGCGGTTCAGCATGATCTGTGTGGCGCGCAGATTTTCGCGGCTGCTTTTGACCATGTTGAAACCTGTTCCCACCATCGAAAAGAATGACAGAAAGAAAATCCCGACGATGGCCGAGCCAATCATGACCTCCGCAAGGGTGAATCCGCTCTGGCGATGACGCCTCATTGAAACCGAGCTGCGTAAAAATAAGATCATAGTTGCCGTCATTGGGCGTTTGCCTAATGAGGGCGTGTGTAGTCAGCAGATCGTATTCCGTCCCAAAACTACTAGTGTCGCTCGACACAGGTCCATGCATCTACGACTTGCTCGCACCCAAACCGAAGTAACATCTGTCTAGGTTTTGGAGAGTCAGCCTCAAGAATGGACGCGGCTGTAAGAAGAATGTTTCCTCGCCTCAACCAACCGTCTTTTGAAAGCGCGAACTATTGCCGGGCCGATTTTGTCAGCCGGTTTCGCTCGCGGATGAATTCAATCACCGCAGGCAGTATCGAGAGGATGATGATCGCCAGCACGACCACCGCGAAGTTTTTCTTCACCCAAGGCCGGTTGCCGAAAAAGTAGCCCGCAGGCAGCAGCAATCCGATCCACAGGAACGCGCCGCTCACGTTGTAACCCATGAACCGCGAGTAAGTCATCTTCCCGATGCCCGCCACGAACGGTGCGAACGTGCGGACGATGGGCACAAAGCGCGCGATGATGATGGTCTTGCCGCCGTAACGCTCGTAGAAGTCATGCGTTTTTTGCAGATGCTGCGGTTTGATCAGGCGTGGGAATTTCTGCGGAAGCTTGTCGCCAAACATTTTCCCGATCCAGTAATTCACAGAATCGCCGAGGATGGCTGCGATGATCAGGGTGATGAGCAAAACCCAGAAGTTCAAACCGAACGCTCCGGGCTGGGGAGTGATGGCCGCCAGCGCGCCCACGGCGAATAGCAACGAGTCACCGGGCAGGAACGGGGTGACGACCAGTCCGGTTTCGCAGAAGATGATGAGGAACAGGATGACATACAGCCACGGCCCGAACTGGCCGACGAGGTCTTCCAAGTGCTTGCTCATGTGCAGCACGATATCAATGAGCTTTTTCAGAAATTCCATGGGGCGGGAAGTTAGAGATGCCAAGCCACAAAGGGAAGATTGAATTGCGAGCCAGCTTTGTTCGTACACGGGCGGAGCGCGGCTGTGTCGTCCTCGACCAGCCGCAGCAGGGTGGATAACACTGGAGTCTTCAGCAAAACCAATGGTCGGTATTTTTTGAAGCGGCTGCGGCTGGTCTTCGACACAGCCGCGCTCCAAGGGCGGCGTGTTTTGAACTTCCCGTCGAACGGGCGCGCGGTCTAACCTCGCCGCACTATGGACTGTTTCGCGACTATTGATTGGCAGGCTGGCTTCAGCGACGGGCGATTTTTCTGGATCGAGTGGCACTTCTGGAAGGGGATCGGCTGGCTGGGTAACCTCGTCTTCACCTCGCGCTTCATCATCCAATGGCTCGCTACGGAAAAGAAAAAACGCGTCGTCGTGCCGTCGGCGTTCTGGTGGCTGAGTTTGATCGGGACGCTGCTGTTGTTGAGCTACGCGTTGTTCTACACGCATGATTCCGTGTTTATCTTCGCCTACGCCTTTTCGTGGATCCCGTACATCCGCAATCTCATCATCCATCGCAGGCACAAAAAAGCGCACACGGATTGTCCCGCGTGCGCCAATGTCTGTGCGCCTGAATCGAACTTCTGTGCTGCGTGTGGCGCGAAGCTGCCGGAGGACGCGCCCTCGGCAGCGTGAAATCACCTCTTGGGCGGAGCGGCAGGAGCGACAGCGGGTTTCGCGGCGGCAGGTGCTGCGGTCGGAGCGGCTGTTGGCGTGGGTGCGCCGGGCTGACGTTGGACGTACTTGCTGAGTACCGCACCGAAGTCTTGGTGGCCTTTGGCAAAATCCATGAGTTGCGCGAGGAACTTGTTTGCGATCGGGTCTTGAACTTTTGACGCCTCGGCCACTTGTGCGGCCTGCGGGCGGAGGAGTTGAAGTGCTTGACCGTTGCGGCGGACTTCAAGGAACAAGAAGCCAGCCACACAGCAGGTCACGACCAGCAGCGAGACGCGCAATGAATGCGTCTGGCGTTGAAGTTCAGCGCATTGTTGTTTGAGTTCGCTCAACTCGGATGTGCTAGAAGTTGCTGACGGAGAGGAAATGTTTTGTTCGCTCATAAGGATAGAAAGTTGGGGTGAATCTTACTTGGCGGCGGGCTTCGTGCCGGCAGCTTTCGGTTTGAGGTTGTTGGCTTCGAGGATCGGATCAATCGCCGGATTGCGCTTGCTGTATTCCATGCAGTCGGCGATCAGGCTGTTCAAGAACTGCTGCTTGTTCTGATACTCCACGATCTTGGATTGGAGATTTCGCACCTCGCGTGTCTTGAAGAAGTATTGGATGGAGAAGACCGCCAACGCGATGACGGCGATGGTCAGTGCCCAGTTTAGAATGTTTGTTGTTCCGTTGTTTTTCATATCAATAGTCCGCCGAGTTTAGCGGCTCAAAGCGCGATGTCCATTGAGTTTTTAGGGATGGATAGGATACCTCGCGCCTCCTGTCCCTGGTAACACTTGCTTTTGGCTCACTACGGGATTCAGGCGCAACTAACGGCGAGTCAGAGATGTCGCGAGGCGGTATCACCTATTTAGAATAATTCCAAACATTGACTCGCACCTCCTGCTCGCTAGAATGTTTTTTCGGATGACTCAGGTAGAGAACAACAAGTTTGAACGCGAGTTGGGCGAGCGGCTGGCGACGAGCGGTTTCCGCTTCACGTCGCAACGGCGGTGCGTTTATGACGTGTTGGTTCACAAGCGCGATCATCCCACGGCGGAAGATGTTTTCAGTCGCGCTAAGAAAGCGATGCCGGAGATTTCCCACGCCACGGTCTATAACTGTCTTGATGCGCTCGTGGAATGTGGTCTGGCGCGGCAGGTTCATCTGGAACGGGGCGCGACGCGGTATTGCCCGAACATGGAAGAGCATTGCCATTACTTCTGCGATGAGTGCGGCGAGGTGGTTGATGTGATGCTGCCGACGGATGGCGCGTTGATGCCCAAGCCGAAGGGGTTTCAAGTGGATCATTACGATATTGCGGTTCACGGATTTTGCGCGGATTGCGCGAGGAAGAAGGGACGGAGTTAAATGAGTTGAATCAGTTAAGTTGGTTAAATGAGTTAAAGAATTGGCGTGTGTTTTCGCACCCCATCTAACCATGTAACCGACTTAACTCATTTAACCGATTTAGACATGAGCACAGCGACCGACACAATTGAAGAGCTGGTAAAGACGGAATATAAATACGGTTTCGTCACTGACGTGGAGACGGAGTCTGCGCCGCCCGGCTTGAGCGAGGACACCATCCGCATGATCTCGCGCAAGAAGAACGAGCCGGAATGGTTGCTCGATTGGCGGCTCAAGTCCTATCGCCATTGGCTGACGATGACAGAACCGACGTGGCAAAAGGCGTATCACGAGAAGATTGATTATCAGGCCATCGTTTATTTTTCGCAGCCCAAGCCGAAGAAGGACGCACCTAAGAGTCTGGATGAAGTTGATCCCAAGTTGCTGGAGACTTACGAGAAGCTCGGCATCCCGTTGCGCGAACGCGGTCGGCTCGCGGGCGTGGCTGTGGACGCGATTTTTGACAGCGTGTCCGTTGGCACGACGTTCAAGAAGCAGCTTGGCGAAAAGGGCGTGATCTTCTGCTCGTTCACTGAAGCGGTACACGAGCACCCTGATTTGGTGAAGAAATATCTCGGCTCGGTCGTGCCCTACACGGACAATTATTATGCAGCACTGAACTCGGCGGTCTTCACCGACGGTTCGTTCTGCTACATCCCCAAGGGCGTGCGTTGCCCGATGGAGCTTTCCACGTACTTCCGCATCAACGCGGCGAACACCGGCCAGTTCGAGCGCACACTCATCATCGCTGATGAAGGCGCGCATGTGAGCTATCTCGAAGGTTGCACCGCGCCGATGCGCGATGAAAACCAACTGCACGCTGCCGTCGTCGAACTCGTCGCGCTTGACGACGGTGAGATCAAATACTCAACGGTGCAGAACTGGTATCCCGGCGACGAGAACGGCAAGGGCGGCATTTACAATTTCGTCACCAAGCGCGGTCTGTGCAAAGGCCGGAACTCGAAGATCACTTGGACGCAGGTGGAGACCGGCTCGGCGATCACCTGGAAATATCCAAGCTGTATTTTGCTTGGCGACAATTCCAAGGGAGAATTTTATTCCGTGGCCGTGACGAACAATTATCAGCAGGCCGACACGGGCACGAAGATGGTTCACATCGGCAAGAACACGAGCAGCACGATCATCTCCAAAGGCATCTCGGCGGGTCACGGGCAGAACAGCTATCGTGGCTTGGTGAAGATCGCGAAGAGTGCCACGAACGCGCGCAACTTCTCGCAGTGCGACTCGATGCTCATCGGATCGAAGTGCGGCGCGCACACGTTCCCTTACATTGAGGTCAAGAACACCACCGCGAGTGTGGAGCATGAAGCTTCGACCTCGAAGATCGGTGAGGATCAGATTTTTTATTGCAACCAACGCGGCATTGAAACGCAGGACGCTGTGAACATGATCGTGAACGGCTTCTGCAAAGAAGTGTTCAAGGAACTCCCGATGGAGTTCGCCGTGGAAGCGCAGAAGCTGCTGGGCGTGAGTTTGGAAGGCAGTGTTGGTTGATTGAGCGCGGATGAAACCAAAGCTCTATCTTGAATAGCACGATTCCGAGTTATCTCGTGGCACGCCCAAGTCGAGATGTCATTTTGGCGGGACAGCAAGCGTGTACGCGTGATTGGTGGAGCAAGCGATTGCATAGTTTTGAAATTTTCGTTTCAGACACAGTTGCTTTAGAAATTGCCACGGGTGACGCAGTGATGGCGGCCAAGCGGATGAATCTGATAAAATCTTTCGCCCGGTTGCCAGCCAATGAAAAAGTAATCGAACTGGCTGAGGCTATGATCCACGGCGGTCCATTGCCTCAGAAAGCAGGGCGCGACGCGACACATATCGCCCTAGCTGCTGTCCATGGAATGCACTTTCTGCTGACATGGAACTGCACGCATATCGCCAATGCGCGCATGTATGCGAAGATGAGGGAAATTTGCGAGTCGCACGGCTGTGATTGTCCGGTGATTTGCACTCCCGAAGAATTGTTGGCAAAGTAACCTTATGAAAACGAAAACTTGGGAAAGCCCCATCGTGTTGGAAGTCCGCAAGGTGAAGGAGCGGTTGGCTGCCAAATTCAACTACGACGTAACAGCCATGCTGCGCGATCAGATGGAGCAGCAAAA
>JANNAO010000192.1:0-3504 GCA_031384405.1 Verrucomicrobiota bacterium
ATGGACAAGATGAGCCGCGCTCTCGGCGAATATCTGATCACGGGCGTCAAGACCACCATTTCGTTCCAGCAAGCCATCTTGCAAGACCCGAACTTCCGTCGCGGCATCTACACGACCAGCTTCGTTGAGCAACTTCTCAGCGGTGCGCGCCGCGAGTTGATCGAAGAAAAGAGTTAGTTCCAACAGAATGTAAAAACGGAGCAAGTTTCCTCGCTCTGGCTTGCCGTGCATGTTGGCATGGCATTACGCCTTGGCTGCCGCAATCCAAATCTTTTTTGGACATGATAGAAGTGGGCAGACTTTAGACACTACAACCGATGCTGGCCTTGAACGAGAAGATCGTTGAGGCCGACCTGGAAAAGAAAAAGGAGCGGATACGCCAAATCTCCGCACAAAAAATAAAAAGATTGAGGGATTTTTCCACTTGTGCCGTCAATACAATGACGGTTCAATCAAACTACATTATGAAAACACCCCGCTCACTTATCGCCGCCGTTTTGACCCTGACCTTTGCTGTCGCGCCTCTTGTTGGCTTCTCTGAAGACAAGAAGGATGCACCCAAACCTTACCCGCTCGACAAGTGCATCGTGTCCGATGAAAAGCTCGGCGCGGACCCCGGCATGAAGACCTTTGTGTTCACTCACGAAGGACAAGAGATCAAACTCTGTTGCAAGTCCTGCCAGAAAGATTTCAACAAGAACCCCGCCAAGTACCTCAAGAAACTGGATGGTGCTGGCAAAGCGGACAAGAAGTGACGTGATTAAGCCAAATGCCGGTTAGCGCAAGCCAACCCAGCATGTGCTAGACTGAAACCATGAAACGAGTTGTCGCCATCGTGCTGAGTCTGATCCTGATTGGGATTCAGACGATGGCGGCTGTTCAAACGACTCCTGATTTCGGTGCACAAAAAAAATCTTCGTGCTGCGCTGGCAGAATGGCGGAGTGCTGTTGCTTCACCGAATCCACATCCGCACCGCAACCGCTTCCGGCGGCCACAACCCCGCTCGCTTCCCAAAATAATTTCATCGCAGTCCTCTCCACGTTGGCCGTGTGGACTCTTCCTGAGTCCGCGCTCTCGCAAGCCGCTTCACCTACTGTCACGCCATCCTTGGCGAACGCCGTCCCGCTTTTCACACGAGATTGCGCCCTGCTGATCTGATTCTTCCCGACTGAACGCACGCAGTGTGTACCGCGCAGGTGCATTGCGTCCCATCCCGTCGTTCTGCGCAGAAGAAATCTCAATCAGCATGAAAACCAAAATATTTTGCAGTCTGCTTTTGCTCGCAACCGTTGCCGGAATCGCGGCCACGAATGAAACCGCATCCGCGCCGCCGCTCCAGATCACGCCCGTATTGGTAAATCAGCTTGCCGAGGAAATGGCGACGAACCATCCCGCCCTGCTCGCCGCACGCGCCCGCACCAATGCCGCCGCCGCGAACGTCAAATCCGTCCGCACTTGGGAAGACCCGATGGCCCGTGTCGGCGTGATGGCCGCCGAACGAATGATGCGAGAGGAGGACGGCGACCTGTCATACGGCGTCGAACAAAAGCTCCCCCTGTTCGGCAAACCCGGCGCGATGCGCAAGATGGCTTCCGCCGAACTCGCCGTTCAAGTCGCCGCCGAGGATGTCCAATTTCAGACCCTCCGCAGCGATTTGGCCAAAGCCCTCTTTCACGCCGCGCTCGCCGATGAAACCCTCGCCATTGCCGAGCAAGACCTCGCTTGGCTTGATGTCACCGCCAAAGTCGTTGAGGAAGGTCATCGCTCTGGTTCGGCGCGACTCATGGATGTGTTGACGCTGCAAAACGAGCAAAGCAAACGCATCGAGCAACTCAAGACCGAGCGCGACAATCGTGCGCAGGCCGTGCTCGTGGTGAATCGGTTTTTGGATCGCGATCTCGCCACTGCGTGGCCGACGCTGCAACTGCCGTCTGTGGCTGACGCCATTGTTTACAGTGAACGCCTCGCCGGTTTCGCGCTCCGCTACGAACCGCGATTGCGAAAGATGCGCGAAGAAATCCGCGCCACCGAAGCCGCCGTGAATGTCGCGCGCAAGGAACGCTGGCCGGATGTTAGCGTCGGTTTTGAAAACCGAAATTATTCGCGTAGCGGGGAATTGCGACAGTCGGAATTCATGGTTGGATTTAGCATCCCGCTCGGCAACGTGCCGAAGTATCGCGCCGCCATCCGACGCGAAGACGAGAAGCGCAAGGCCGCCGAGTTTGACGCAAAGGATTACGAACAATCCATCCGCGAAGAAGTCCACTTGCTCACCACGAAGATTGACGCCGCGCGCCGCGAAGCGTTGCTCTATCGCGAACAGATCATTCCGCGCAGCGAACAAGCATTGGCCAGCGCGCGATCCATGTATGAATCCGGCGGCACACTCCGCGACGTGCTGGATGCGCGGCGAATGTTGCTCGAAGGAAAAATGATGCACGCCCGCGCCGTGGCCGAGCAATACGAGATGCTTTCCGAACTCGTCCTTTGCTGCGGGCTTGGTGATCTGGAGGCGTTGCAGATGTTGAGCGCACAACCTGAATCTAAAAATGGAGAACCCAAACCATGAACCTGAATACCAATAAACGCGGAGACGCAGAGAGCGCGGAGAAACGCAGAGGGAAACAAAACCCGACCCTGTCAGAATTAAAATCTCTGCGGCCCTCTGCGGCTTTTGCGCCTCTGCGTTTCTCGGCCTGCCAGTTGTTGCTCGCGTTAATGCTGATTGCCTCCGTATGGCTCATCACCGGCTGCGGTAAATCAAAATCCACTGACGCCAAACCCACCGGGCGCAAAGTCCTTTACTACCAGAGCGCGATGCATCCGTGGATCAAGTCTGACAAGCCGGGCCGTTGCACCGTCTGCGGCATGGAACTTACGCCCATCTACGAAGGCGAATCCGGCATCGCGGCGGACGGCGACATGATCACGCTCTCGGAAACTTCCATCCGCGTGTTGAACGTGCAGACAACCGAAGTCAAAACGCAGGCACTTGCGAAGACGCTGATGGTCGCCGGCACGATTGACGACGACGACTCAAAGCATCGCGTGTTGTCGGCTTACGTCGGCGGGCGCGTGGAGAAATTGCACGTCAGCTATGTCGGTGCAGAAGTCAAAGCCGGAGAGCCGCTCGCGGAGTTTTACAGCCCGATGCTGTTGCAGGCGGAGCGCGAGTATCGTGTCGCGACGGGTGAGTTACGCGAAGCTGTTGCGTCGCGATTGCGGCAGATGGGTTTGAGCGATGAACAGATCAAAGCGTTGCCGGAGAAACCTGCGGACAAACTCACGTCGCAGATTCTTGCGCCCATCAGCGGCACGGTGACGGAGAAGAAAATCTACGCCGGCCAATACGTTCAAGAGGGCGAGTGGCTGTTCGAGATCGCGGACTTCTCGACGATGTGGTTTCAGTTCCGCGCCTACGAACAGGATCTGCCGTGGATTCGCGCAGGCCAGAAGGTGGACGTTTCCACGCCGTCGTTGCCCGGCAAAGTCGTTGCGGGCGT
>JANNAO010000210.1:0-6956 GCA_031384405.1 Verrucomicrobiota bacterium
TGTTGACTTGTTTGCCACTGTTTATCCCTTCAAAGAATTTACTTCATCCACGTTTGTCGTCTTGTAATGCCGGTAAATCGCGATGACGAGCGCCAAGCCCACCGCTGCTTCCGCCGCCGCGACACCAATCGAAAAAATCACAAACATGATTCCCGTCAACGCCTCGGGGTGTGCGCCGAAGCGCCAGAAAGCGATGAAGTTCAGATTCGCCGCGCTGAGCATGAGTTCGATGCCGATGAGCACGATGATGGCGTTGCGACGAGTCAACGCCCCTGCTAGGCCGATGGCGAAGATGATAGCCGACAAAAGTAAATATCCTGCTAGTGGCGTCATGACATTTGGCAGAGGAGAAAGGGGGAAAGGGGGAAAGGGAGAGTTCTCCACTGCGCCTTTTCTCCCTTTCTCCCTTTTGGTTGTCGCTCGTAGTTCATTTGGTTTTCCCTTCGTCGCGCATGGCAATAATCACTGCGCCAATCAATGCCGCCGTCAGCAACAGCCCGATGACTTCGAGCGGGAGAACAAACTTCGTCATGAGCGCGTCGCCGATTTGTTTGACGGTGACTTCGACTTTCTCCGCAGGTTCGCGCTGACTGGCGAAGCTGTGCATCACGCACCAGGCGAGCGTGGCGAACACGGACACCGTGATGAGCAATCCCCAAAACCACGACGCGGAGAAGACGGATTTCTCCGGCGCTTCCCCGCCCCGCGTGAGCAGAACGGCGAAGACGATGAGGATCGCGACCGCACCGACATAGACGAGGATTTGGGCTAGTCCGACAAATTGGGCGTCGAGTTGCAAGTATGCGGCAGCGAGCCCGGCAAATGCCACAGATACCGCCAGCGCGCTATGCACGAGATTACGCAGCGTCATCGCAGCCGAAGCAGCGGCGATGATCAGGACAGCGATGATGGCGAAGGACAGAGTCATTGAGACACGAGTTTAGACACGGATTTCATTGATTTACACGGATTGGAAACCGGAATTAAATCCGTGTTAATCCGTGCAATCCGTGTCAAAGGTTTTGGCGTTTTGTGTTTCATTCCGCGTACCGATACGTGCGTTTGCCGATGTCTTTTTTCTCGAACTGCGGCTTGCCCAAAAGCAGATACGCACCCACGACGAGTGCCCCGCTCGTGAACCAGCGCGTGAGTCCCACCCCGGCGAAATGCCAGAGCGCGGCGGCGACGAGCGTGATGAGCGACATCGGGATCATGAATTTCCACGCGAGGTTCATGAGTTGATCCTGGCGCAATCGCGGCAGCGTGCCGCGCGTCCAAATGAACAGGCACATGAGCGAAACCAGCTTGGCGAAGAACCACGCCCACGACGGGATGAAGTCGAGCGCGGCAAACGGCGCGTTCCATCCGCCGAGGAACAACGTGATGCCGAGTCCGCAGATGGCGAACAGACTCAAGTATTCCGCGAGGAAGAAGAGCGCGAACTTAAAACCAGAATACTCGATGAAATAGCCCGCGATGATTTCTGACTCGCCTTCGGGCAGATCGAACGGGGAACGGTTGGCCTCGGCGTTGGCGGCGATCATGAACAACACGAAGCCAGCGAATCCCCACGGCGTGAACATAAACCAATCCGGCAGCAATCCGGCGTGCGTCCCTTGCGCTGCGACGATTTTTGTCAACGAGAGCGTACCGGTGATCATCACGACGGCGACGCTGGAGAGAATGAGCGGGATTTCGTAGCTGACCATTTGCGCGACGGCACGCATCGCGCCGAGGAGCGCGTACTTGTTGCGGCTCGACCAACCGGCCATGAACACTGCGAGTTCGGACGCCGCACCGACCGCGAAGAAAAAAAGCAGTCCCGCGTCGAGATCGAGGACGACCATGTTGCGCCCGATGGGCAACACGGCATAAACCGTGAACGCAATCACGACGAGAATGACCGGCGCGAGCAAGTGAACCACTTTGTCTGCCGCGCGCGGGACGACGTCTTCTTTGATAAGTGCTTTGATGCCGTCCGCCGCTGGTTGCAAAAAGCCAAATGGCCCGACGCGATTCGGGCCGTAACGGTTTTGGATTCGTCCCAGTCCTTTGCGCTCCATGATGGTCATGAGCGCAAACAAGGTCGGGAACACGATCAGGATCGGCACGATCGAAAGCAAAATAGACGCGCGCTCCAACCACGCCTCGGAAAGAATCCCATCCACCTGGCCGAGCAGCCAGTGCTTGAGGTTGACGAAGATTTGATCAAGGTTGGGCATTATGCGGTGGCCGGTGCGGGAGTTGGCTGTGCCGCCGCAGTTTTCGTTTTCGCGTCGGCGGCGGCTTTCGCCCTGGCTTCCACATCGGCTTTCGCCTTGGCTTGGGCTTTTGCGAGTTCCGCCGCGACCACCGCATCGGATACGGCGGCATCGGTCGGATGAATCTGGCGGTAATGCTCGTTGGACTTGGCGAGTTGATGTTTGTTCACCATCAAGCCGCCGAAGCGATCTGCGGTGCTGAGTTCATACGCCGTGTCCATCTTGATGGATTCAAACGGACAGACCTCCACGCAAATCTGGCAGCTCATGCAGACCGAAAGATCAATGTCGAACGTCGCGGGATAAAGCTGCATCTGCCCCTTGTAGTCCACGCGCTTGTCCTTGCTCTTGACGATGTAGATGCACTTAGGCGGACATTCCTTCTCGCAAATCTGACAGGAGACGCAGCGCAGACCTTTCATCGGATCATTGCCGTCGAAGACGAGGAATGGGAACTGGCGCGAGTTCTCGATCTGGGGGGAACGTTCTTCCGGGTATTGCACCGTGGTCAAACGCTCATCGCTGACGTAAGAGCCGAGGAAGTTCCTCGCCGTCTCCGCCATACCTTTGATGATTCCCTTACCGAGCATGAGATTAGGAATACAGGGTTCGGACCGGGAAGCCAAGACACTAGGAAAATTTTTGAATAAGGAAGCCAGGAAGCCATGAAGGGAGAAGGAATCTGTTTTCCTTTCCTGCATTCCTGGCTTCCTTATTTCTTCCTCCGTCCCTTCCTCATTCGCAAATGACCCGCTTGGCTTCGAGCGTCACCTTCGCAAAATTCAAAATCAGTCCGTGCTTTCGTTTCGCGGCGCGCAATTGCGATTTCAAAATCGCATAGTGAATGGGAAGGAGTTCGCTGATGGCTTTGAGGTCAATGACGATTTTCTTTTCCACGATCAAATCTAACCGGTGCTTGCCGACTTCGAATGTCCCGTCGTAGATGACGGGCGTTTCAACCTGTTGCTCGACCAACAACCCCCGCTTCCGCAGTTCATAGACCAGCGCGTTTTCGTAGAAGGATTCGATGTATCCCGGCCCAAGCTGGCGGTGAACTTCAATCGCCGCGCCGATGATCTTCCCGGTCAACTCTTCGTGTTCCAGTGGGATCCTCAATCCTTCCTTTCCGCTCTCATGGTTTCTTGGCTTCCTTATTCAAGGCTTCCCAACTCAATCAAACGTCAACGAGATGTATTGCTGCCCCTGATCCGGGTCGCCAGTCATGCCGTGCTTCTCTGAAAATTCTTTCTCGACCGCGAATGCAGCTTGTCGCTGTCCCGGATCAGTCGGAAGAACGGCCACCATGGACGCACTGACATTCACGCCACCCAGTTGTGAGATGCCAGTGATATAAACCTTGAGGCAACCCGCCTTGTAAAAGTTTTCCATCAGCGCAGTGACTTCGGCTTTGTCGCCTTCAAAGATGGCGTTGGCGGGAACTGCCAGCCAATCGCGAGCTTCTGCGGCGTCGTCGGCTTTGATCTCTTCTTCAATGTCTTTGTCCAACGCCTTGTAATCTGTTTTTCCGTCGTCAACTGTCTGACTGCTTGCGCCAGTCACTTTATTCCAACCCCAATCCAGCACGTCGCCCACGAGAGATTTGCGCGCGGACTTGAGATACGAACCGCCGATGATCAGAAGGATGAACAGGATGATCCAACACCACATTTTCCAACCGAGTTTGGTTTCAGTGACATCGTCATCGCCTTCGGAATCTTCAGATTCCTTGCCCTCGATGTCCTCGTCTTGTTCGGCAGCGGGTGCGGCTTGGGGTGGCGGCGGGCGATTGATGCTCAATCCCGCCGGACGCATCGGCGCGGGTGCAGGCGGCGGAGTGTATGCCGGAGCAAGCGCGGGCGCGGCGGCGGCGATGGATAAAGGCGCGGGCGCACTCGCTGTTGGCGGCGGTGCGGATGCGAGAACTTGTTGCAAGATGACGTTGGCGCGCGGCGTGGCGTCGAATCCGCACACAGGACACTTCACCGCGAACGGCACTTGTCCGTTCACTGGCTCGACATCGAATTTGAATTTCTGGCCGCAATCGCACTGAACTTTGATTTCCATAATTGCTCGTAGGGTTGCCGGAAAAGTAGGGATGCGGTGCGGGTGAATCAATCGTGGAATCGTCTGCGGCGCGAGAAGGAACAGTTTTCACCGAAATGAAAATTGGCAATCGCACGTTGCGTTGTTATTTTCCGCGCTGATGTCAGAACCCGTTGCCGCACCTCAACCTGTTTCCAAGGCCAAAGTTTTTGCGCGCCGCCTTTCATCCACGCTCGTGCTGTGGGGGCTTGTGCTCGGTGCGATGTTCTCCGGCAGCAAGTTGATTTCAGATTATGTCTTCGCGGCGTTCATGGTGGTGCTGGCGTGCGTGGGGTTGATCGAGTTCTACGGGTTGGTGGAGAAGCGCGCGATGTTCTGTTTTAAGAAATGGGGCATCGCGGCGGGCGTGTTGCTGATGATCGGGACGTTCCTGCATGTGACGGGGCATCTCGGCATCCACGGTTCGCCAGCGCGCGTGAATGATTTTGAAACCAGCTTTCTCATCGTGTTCGTGCTGGGGTTGTGCGTGCTACAATTTCTTTCCAAGACCAACACTGCTGGAATCCTCGCCATCTCCACGACGCTCTTCGGCTTGATGTATGTGCCGTGGTTGTTGAACTTCATCCAGAAGATCAATTTCTTTCCCGGCATCAACGACAACGGAAAATTCTACGTGCTCTACTTCATCCTCGTCACGAAGTTCAGCGATTCGGGCGCGTACGCGGTCGGCTCGCTCATCGGCAAACACAAGATGATCCCGCGCATCAGCCCGGCGAAGACGTGGGAAGGTTTCGGCGGCGCCATCGTCGTGGCGACGGGCGCGAGTCTTGTGTTCTCGCATTGTTTCTCGGACAAGATGCCGGGGATGACGCCGTTGCACGCAGTGATTCTTGGCGTGATCTTGAGTTCCACGGCGGTGATCGGCGACTTGATTGAATCACTGTTCAAGCGCGAGGCGGGCGTGAAAGATTCTGGAAGTTTCTTCCCCGGCATCGGCGGCATACTTGATCTGCTGGATAGTCTGCTGTTCAACGCGCCCATTATGTATCTCTATTTGCGGCACGTCCTCACGCATCCATGACCAGCAGCTTTTCATTAACACCCAACTTTAGTTGGGTGACAGTTCTCGCAGTGTTGAAAAACCGTTTCAACGGTTTGTTCACAGCGGGGAAGCCGTTGAAACGGCTGAATCATTCTTCGTTTAGTCACACCCGGCTAAAGCCGGGTGCTAATGAGAAAAAACCGCTCGCACGTCCAGCCGCGCGTAAATCGTATATCGCAAATCGTAAATGAAGAACGTCGTCGTCTTAGGCTCTACCGGATCCATCGGCACCAGCACCGTCAAAGTGGCGGAGGATTTGCCGTCGCGCATCCGGTTGATCGGATTGGCTGCGGGTAATAACGCGGAATTGCTTGTTGACCAAGCGCGGAAACATAAACCCTTGGCGGTGTCGTTAAGTGATGCGAGCAAGGCGGCTGAGTTGCGCGGCAAACTCGGCGCAACGTGCGAAGTCTATTCTGGCGCGGAAGGTCTGCTGAAGCTAGCCACGATGCCGGAAGCGGACATCGTGTTGATCGCGATTGTCGGCACGGCGGGATTGCAACCCGCGCTCGCTGCGATCCGCGCGGGCAAAGACATCGCGGTCGCATCGAAAGAAATTCTCGTGATGGCGGGCGAGATCGTGATGAGCGAAGCGCGCAAGCACGGCGTCAAAGTTCTCGCGGTGGACAGCGAACACTCGGCCATCTTCCAATGTCTCGACGGCAAACCGCCTGAGTCCGTTCGCAACCTTTGGCTGACTGCGAGTGGCGGGCCGTTCCGCGACAAGACGGCCTGGCCGAAAGAAAATTTTTCAGAGATCACCGTCGAGAGCGCGTTGAAACATCCGTCGTGGGTGATGGGGCGGAAGATCACGATTGATTCAGCCACGCTGTTCAACAAAGGGCTGGAGATGATCGAGGCGCGGTGGTTGTTCGACATCGAGATGGCGCGCGTGGATGTGCTGGTGCATCCGCAAAGCATCGTTCATTCGATGGTGGAATTTGTGGACGGCTCATTGCTCGCGCAGTTGTCCACGCCGGACATGTGCCTGCCGATTCAGTATGCGCTGACGTATCCGGAGCGCGTCGTGAACAATCGCGTGCAGACGGATTTCGCGAAGCTCGGCAGCCTCACGTTTGAAGAGCCGGATGCGGAGCGGTTTCCCGCCATCACACTCGCGCGCAGGGCAGGGGACGTGGGCGGAACTTTGCCCGCAGTCTTGAACGCCGCCAATGAAATCGCCGTCGAAGCGTTCGTGAACCGCAAGATCAATTTTCCCCAGATCACCACGTTGGTTGCGCGGGTGATGGACGCGCACGAAGTGGTTTCCCATCCGACGTTGGAACAAATTCTCGCTGCCGATGCATGGGCGAGAGGAGAAGCTGCGAGGGCGGTGTGACAAACGGATAGTTTCGGTTGCTCAAGTCACTATCTCTCTGCCGCAACAAGGCCGCCAAGTGGCTACGGTTCGTCAAGTCAACCGTCTTGTTGGGGTGCGATTCAAAGTGACGGTCAGGTGGTGGAACGCCTCGCGCTGCGAGGCGTAGTGCCGCGTACAGCGGCGCAGTCCCTTGTCGCCCGATTCCGCCCGCTCTACGCGGGCGGAGTTC
>JANNAO010000224.1:0-11373 GCA_031384405.1 Verrucomicrobiota bacterium
GAGCGGACTGACGGTCAATCTGACCTACAACGGCAGTTCGCCCTCGCCGACCAACGCGGGCAGTTACCAAGTCATCGGAACGATCAGCGACGCAAACCATCAAGGAGCGGCCACGAACACGCTGGTCATCGCGAAGTCCAATGCGCCCGTGACGTTGAGTGACCTTGCGCAGACTTACGATGGCGCAGCGCACGGTGCGACGGCTTCCACCGTTCCGAGCGGATTGACCGTCAATCTGACCTACGACGGCAACCCAGCCTCGCCGACCAACGCGGGCAGTTACCAAGTCATCGGCACGATCAGCGACATCAACCACCAAGGTGACGCAACGAACACTCTGGTGATTTCAACAACCCCGTTGAGTGTCACGGCCAACAACACGAACCGCATGATTAACCGGGACAACCCCGCGCTCACCGGCAATCTCACCGGAGTTCAATCCAGCGACGACATCACTGCGAGTTACAGCACCTCTGCCAACGTCGAAAGTCCGGTTGGCAGCTACGACATCACCCCGTCGCTCTCGGATCCAGGCAACAAGCTGTCCAATTACACTCTCGCAATCACAAACGGAACGTTGACGGTTGTGGGTGCCGCACAGTTCTTGAGTATCACAAGATCCCCCGCAGGACTCGTTCAACTGGACTGCGAGGTCTATTCGGGGCGCATTTATGATTTCCAATATAAGAACGCACTGGCAGATGCGACGTGGACGACCTTTGTCTCGAACCAACTTGCCACCGCTTTGATTCTAGTGATCACGAACGACGCCGGGCTGACGAACCTCCAACGCTACTATCGCGCGGTGGATGTTTCCTATCCGTGACGTGTGGAAAAAAGTCTCGCCTGAAAACGCTGCGTCACGCAAAGTCGCGACATGAATTCCACCGCCACGCTCCCACCACGAGAAGACCGCCGTCGCTTCATCACGCGGCTTGCGTTGACCTCAGCCCTGTTCGCCGCGCCCGGCGCATTCGCGGAGGAACTCATCCGCACTCCAAGCCAGACCGAAGGACCGTTCTATCCAAACCACCTTCCGCTCGACACCGACAACGATCTCATCATTCTCAACGATTCGCTCACGCCTGCCATCGGCGAAGTGACGTGGTTGAGCGGACGCATCCTCGACGCCACGGGCAATCCCATCCGCAATGCCACCGTGGAAATCTGGCAGTGCGATGCCAAGGGAGTTTATCTGCATCAAGGCAGCGACAACTCCGCCAAGCGCGACGCGAACTTTCAGGGCTTCGGCAGATTCCTCACTGGCTCGTCTGGCGAATATCTTTTCCGCACCATCAAGCCCGTGCCGTATCCGGGACGCACGCCGCACATCCATTTCGCCGTCAAGTTCAAGGGGCACGACAAGTTCACCACGCAGTGTTACATCAAAGGCAATCCGCAGAATGATCGTGACGGTGTGTTGCGGGGAATCCGCGATGCGAAAGTGCGTGAGTCCGTGATCGTGCCGTTTGCGCCTGTGAAAAACTCCAAAGCAGGCGAACTCGCGGCCAAGTTCGACATCGTGATGGGCTTCACGCCGGAAGCGTGAGTTTCGACTCAACCCGAACTCCGAAGCAGAACCGTAGCGGCGGGCATCCTTGCCTGCCGTAGAGCCGGGGCTTCCAGCCCGGCGGAAGAAACCACACGCACGAATCAGATGCACAGAAAATTTCCGACCGTTTCCCGCAGGCTGGCGTTCTTTCCGGGCGGCAAGGATGCCGCCCTCTACGTCAGGCAGAGATGCCTGACGCTACCCCGCTTCGACGTTCCGCTTCACGCGTTCTGGATGTCCGTGAAAACTTTCGCCCCGCGACACATCTTCAACACCCGCGCGAGCGGCGTCTTGCCTTCAGGAGAAAGTGACTCGCGCAAGACCGCTTCCTTACCCGCGCCCGATGCCAGCACCCAGACATTGCGCGCAGCGGCGATGGCATCGTAGCCTAGAGTGACGCGATTCGGCGGCGGCTTGAGAGAATTGCTGATGGCACGATAGATCGCAGGATTGAGACGCGCGGCGTCCAGCTCTTCCGGAAACAACGACGCCACATGGCCGTCCTCACCCATGCCGAGAAAAACAATGTCGAACACAGGCTGACCGGCTGCATCGAGCGGGACAGTTTTCCGAACGTCTTCCACAGCCAGTTGCGTCGCACGTTCAGGCGACAATTCACCGAGGATGCGGTGAATCTTGTCCGGCGCGATGGCGAGTGGGCGGAAGAAATGTTCGGCAGCAGCGGCGTAACTGCTCTCCTTGTCATCCGGCGGCACGCAGCGTTCATCCGCCCAGAAGAAGCGGACGTTGCTCAGGGAAATGTTGCGCACTCTGGACAACTCCATGGCGGCGGCGAAAAACTTGATCGTGATGCGCCCTCCGGAAAGCGCGACGCAATGCGCCTTGCCTGAACGATTGGCGGTGGAGATTTCACCGAGCCACGCCGACGCCACGGAGATCGCAAGCGCGTCAGCATTCGTGAACGGAATCAACTCAAAGTGGGTCTTTATCAAGTGACAGCTAGGTATCAAAGCGGGTTATTGCTGTCAACGATGCCGCACTTTCGCGCCAAACTAAGTTTGCCACGGTTCGGAGTTTTTGATTAACCTTTTGCTGCGGTGGACACCCAACCATGTGTCACCCTCCAAAAAATATGCTGACTCAATCCGAACAAAATCTCGTGCTCGAAAAGACGCGCGAGCTGTGCTCCACCATTCTCGCCCAACCGAACATGGGCACGATCCGCAAGAGCATTGATTCGTTCATGGCGGACGACACCTCCAAGAGCCAATACGAATCCCTCATGGCCAAAGGCCAGGAGATGCACGAAAAGCAACATCGCTCGCTGCCTTTGAGCGGCGAAGAGGTCGGTGCTTTTGAGAAACAACGCGAAGCGGTGTTGAACAACCCGGTGGCTCGTGGCTTCCTCGACGCCCAACAGGCGTTGCATCAGATCCAGGAAACGGTGACCCAGCAGATCGTCAAGACGCTGGAACTTGGTCGCCTGCCGAAGGAAGAGGATTTTGAGTCCGGCTCATGCGGTCACGGCTGCGGTTGCGACCACAATCATTGATCGCAGACGGACGGTGTTGAATTCGTGTTGCGCGGAGTGCTTGTCGCTCCGCGCAACTTTTTTGTAAGTGCGTGGTTCAATCCTTGATGACGTTGCTGTTTGTCGCAGAGCGTCCAAACCAAATTGAACGCGTTATGAAAATAAAAACCCAATCCGGCTTCACACTTCTCGAGATCATGGTGGTCGTAGCGATCATCGGGCTTTTGGCGGCGGTCGCCATTCCAAACATTGCCCACGCCGTCAAAGAGGCGCGAGAACGCGCTTGCGGTTTGAATCGGAAGAACATTGATGCGGCCAAGTTGCGCTGGTCACTGGCCAAGAACGAATCTCCTTCTGCCACGCCGCCAGAAAATGAACTCTTCGGAGCGGATGCCTACATCGAACACAAGCCGAATTGTCCTGCCGGCGGCGACTACGCGATCAATGCCGTGCGGGAGAATTGCACATGCAGCACGCCGAATCATGTGAACAAATCTTCGGAGTGAGTTGGCAGTCGGGAGGAATTATACCGGCTGCGGCTGCTGTCTGGGTGCGTTGTCGGGCGTGTATCTGAAAATTTCCGCCCGCTTCCGGTTGCTTGACACGACCCCTTTCATTGCTATCCTCCCGCGCTCTGGTTGGCGGGGTTTTCCCGCCGCCGGATGTATTTAATTTTATGAAACGCCAGTATCAACCGTCCAAGATCCGCCGCAAACGCCAGCACGGATTCCTGAATCGCAATTCCACCAAGAGCGGCAAGGCCACCCTGGCCAATCGCCGTCGCGTGGGACGCAAGCGGCTCACGCCGGTTTGATCCGGCCATGTCGCCCGAATCGCCAGCCCGTCGCGGTCTGGGTCGCCGCTCCCGCATCAAGCAAGCGCGTGATTTCTTCCGCGTCCGTCAGGCTGGTGAACGCGCCGTGAAAGGTTGTCTCATCGCCAATTGGTTGCGTCTTCCAGCAGATTCCACCTCGCGCCTCGGCGTGGTGGTGAGCAAGAAGGTTGGTAACTCCGTCGTTCGCAGTCGCGCCAAGCGGTTGTTGCGCGAATCTTATCGGCAGCATCAACACGAATTGTCCCAGCCGCTCGATCTTGTGCTCGTCGCGCGTAATTCCATCAAAGAAAAAGATTTCGCCGGAGTGGAACGTGATGTTCTCGCCACGCTCCGTCAGGCGGGATTGATCAAGTGAACCTGTCCCAACACATCCTGCTCGCATTGGTGCGACTTTACCGCATGGTGATTTCGCCCGCGCTCGGTGCGTTCTTTGGCCCTGCGGGCGGATGTCGCTTCACACCGACCTGTTCTGTTTATGCTGCGGAGGCTGTCCGTGAGCATGGCGCGGCTCGCGGAAGCTGGCTCGGGACAAAACGCCTTTGCCGCTGTCATCCGTGGGGCGGTCATGGACACGATCCCGTTCCCGTAAAAAAATTTCCCGTCACTGAAACGCAGCCCATCGCTGCGTCATCCTCAACCGTCATCTAAAATAATTTCATGGATAGAAAAACAATCGCCGTAATGGTCGCCTGCATCGGATTCCTTTTCCTCTGGCAGGGCGTGCTGGTGCCGAAGTATTTCATGGAGAAACGCCCGGTGACGGCGATGAGCACCAACGTGCCGAACGCCACACTTTCCAGCACAACCTCCAACACAAACGTCGCGGCAAATGTCGCCAGCCCGACAGCCGCGCCAGCCGCCACCGTTTCGCGTGCGGACATTTCTACGAACGCCCCGGAGCAGTTGCTCGTCATCACGAACGAGAACGCGCGTTACACCTTCACCTCGCGCGGCGGCGGATTGAAGGAGATTGAGCTGGTCAAGTTCAAGGAAACCATCGCTCGCAAACGCAAAGATCAGGCTGCCGTCACCAACTTCGCCACGCTTAACACCCACGCGCATCTGCCGGTCATGGGCATCCTCGGCGGCGAAGCATTGGTGGGTGATGGCGTGTTCACACTGACGCCGATGGACGGCGGTGTGCGCGCGGAAAAAGTTTTGCCCAACGGACTACGGCTCGTGAAGGAGTTCACGCCGAGCACGAACTATCTCGTCCACGCGAAGGTGCGATTTGAAAACACGTCCGGCGGCGCGCTCGCGTTGCCGTTGCAGGAATGGGTCGTGGGCACAGCCACGCCGATGGGCGGCGACGATGACGGCAGTGCAGTCGGACTCATGTGGTATGACGGCGCGAAATCCAAACTGCACGAGACGCTCACGGCGTATTTCGACAACAAGACGCTCGGCTGTTTCCCCGGCACGCCCAAGACCGAGTATCGCGATGGCGCGAGCAACATCGTCTGGGCCGTGGCGCATAATCAATTCTTCGCCAGCATCGTCATGCTGGACGCTCCGGCATCGCAGATCGTGGCGCGGGCGATTGATCTGCCGCGTCCAACGGAAGGCAAGTTCAGCACCACCAACAGCGTGGCACTAAAAGGATTTGAGACCACCGTTCACTATCCGGCCATCACGCTCGACGCTGGCAAAACCATCGAGCGGAACGTGAACCTGTTCATCGGGCCAAAGGAATACAAGACGCTCGCGAGCATCGCGAATCGCTACAACAACGACGTGGATAAGGCGATGGGCTTCGGCTTCTTCGGCTTCTTCTCGAAGGCACTGCTGCTCATGATGAACTGGCTGCACAATGCCATTTCAATCCCCTACGGCTGGGCAATCATCGTCATCACCGTCCTGTTGAAAGTCGTCTTCTGGCCGCTCACCGCCGCCAGCACGCGCGCTTCCCAAAGGATGGCCGCACTCGCCCCACAGATCACCGCGCTCAAGGAAAAATACAAAGACGATCCGGCGAAGTTCTCCGCCAAGCAGATGGAGTTTTACAAGGAGAACAAGATCAACCCCGTGGCCGGCTGTCTGCCGATGCTCGTGCAATTGCCTGTGTTCTTCGGCTTCTTCATGATGTTGCGCACCGCCATCGAATTGCGCGGCGCGAGTTTCTTCTGGGCCACCGACCTCTCGACGACAGACACGATCTTCTTCATCTCAGGATTCCCGATCAACGTCCTGCCCCTGCTCTACATCGCCACCGCCATCTGGCAGACACACGTCACCCCTATGGCTCCCGGCATGGACCCGACGCAGCAAAAACTCATGCGCTGGATGCCGCTGATGTTCCTCGTCATCCTCTACAATTTCTCGTCCGGCCTCGCGCTCTACATGACCGTCAACAACCTGTTGACCATCCTTCAGACGAAGATGACCAAAGCACCCGTCGCAGCCGCAACGCCCAGCGGACCCGCCACGCCGGTCACGGCTTCAGTATTGACGCCCGCGTCAAAAAAGAAAAAATAAGTGCGAACAACTGAACAGATGAACTGACGACGATTGATTCGATCAACAATCCACTCTCAACCATCAATTCACGCAATGCCCGCTCAACCCAAAGCCACTCTCGAAAAACTGCTCTCACTGCTCGGCTTTCCGGCCACTATCGAGGAACAGAAGATGGAAGACGGAATCCTTCTCGATGTGACGGCGGAAGATTCCGGGCGGCTCATCGGGCGGCAGGGCCAGACACTTTCCGATCTGCAATACATCACGAACCGGCTGTTGTTTCAGCAAGACCAGACCGTGCCCAAGGTGACAGTGGATGTGAGCGGTTACCGCGCGCAAGCTCGCGAAGCCTTGGTGAAAAAGATTCAGGAAGCTGCGGAGAAAGTTCGTCGCTGGGGTGACCCCGTTGAACTCGAACCCATGTCTGCCTTTGATCGCCGTTTGGTTCACCAAACACTCCGGGATGATCCCGACATCGAGACCCAAAGCATCGAAGTGGACGGCTCGGACAAGAAAGCGATGCTGCTCCGCTCGAAGCACTGAAGTTGTTGGCAAGTTAGCTCCCCTTTCTTACTCGTCATCGCGCGGCGTGTCGCTCACTATGCCGCCATGCGGACAGCGATTTATCCCGGCAGCTTCGACCCGTTCACCAACGGACATCTCGACGTGGTGCAACGCGCCTCACGATTGTTTGATCGCGTGATCGTGGCTGTGGCCAAGAGCGACGGGAAACACCCGCTGTTCCTGCTCGAAGAACGCAAGGCACTCGTCGAACAATCCATCCGCGACATGCCCAATGTGGAGGCGGACACGTTCGACGGTTTGCTGGTGAACTACGTGGAGAAACATTCTGCACAGGCTGTATTG
The DNA here is from genome assembly GCA_031384405.1 of Verrucomicrobiota bacterium. Taxonomy (GTDB): domain Bacteria; phylum Verrucomicrobiota; class Verrucomicrobiia; order Limisphaerales; family JADLHS01; genus JADLHS01. Next base: position 7,204 of record JANNAO010000224.1, read on the forward strand.
CGCGGGCTACGCGCCGTGTCTGACTTTGAATTTGAATTCCAGATGGCGCTGATGAATCGCAAACTCAACGACAGCTTTGAGACCATCTTCATGATGCCTAAAGACACCTACACGTTCCTGAGTTCGCGCATCGTGAAAGAAATCGCCCGACTCGGCGGCGACGTGAACCAATTCGTCCCCGCCCACGTTCAGACTGCGTTGGCGGCGAAGCTGGGCTTGAAGAAACCATAAACCCGTGGACGTGTTCGCCGCAGGAGATAGCACGCGAAAAGTCCTCCACGCTTTCCCGCTTTGCGCCACGTCACACCAGTTCGCACCGTTCGCTCAAAGCGGTTTGATGCGAATGTTTTTGAACTCCACCGTCATCGGAGGACCGGCGTGGAGTTGCAACGCCAGCACGCCGGACTTCGCGGCCTTGCTCTCGCATTCATCCACCACATCCACGGTCAACTTGCCGTTGATGAAATGTTGGAGATGATTTCCCTTCGCGATGATCACGTAGTCGTTCCAATCCTCTTTCTTGATGGCCGCTTGAATCTCGTTCGAGTCACCCACTGAGCCAGCAACCTGCTTCTGGCAATCCTTGTCCCAGACGACTTTTTGCCCACGCGTCGCCATGATGCCACGCGTCATTCGTTCCTCGTAGAGAATCCCGGAGTAACTCGTGCCCGCTTCAAAGTCGCCCTGATAACCGCCGACAACCCAGTTCGTGGAATCGAGAATCCTGCTGCGATATTGAATGCCGGAATTGGCGGAGCCTTTGTCGTTGTTCGGCGTGATCCTGTAGGACGCGCGCAATTCAAAATCCGCCGTCACGCCGTTCGTCCAGATGAGAAACGTGTTTCCCTTGGTGGGATTCTCCGCCGTGGTCTGGCCGCGAATCGCGCCGTCTTTCACCGACCAGAATTTTGGATTCCCGTCCCAACCGGTCAGGTTTTTGCCGTTGAACAGGGTTTGAAAGCCCGCTTCCACGTCCGCAGCCAGAGCGTGAATGCAGACAGTGGCGAGCAAGACTGCCGAGAGGATAATTTTTTTCATTGTTGTTGTATTGGTTGACTAACGTTTTTACTTCACCTTCACGACGCTCTCCCACTTCTGCGTCTTCGCTGACTTGAGCACGGCATCGCAAACGTATTGAGTTTCCAGCGCGTCACGGAAGGTTGGCCCGGCGGGCTTGCCAGTTTCAAGCCCCTTCACAAAATCCGCGACCTGGTGAATGAAACTGTGTTCGTAACCAATCTGCAATCCCGGCACCCACCAGTTCTTCATGTAGGGATGATCACCATCGCTGACGTGAATGCTCCGCCAGCCGCGCAACTTGCTCTCATCGCGATGATCGAAATACTGCAAGCGATGCAGGTCATGCAAATCCCACGCGATGCTCGCGTGTTCGCCGTTGATCTCGAACGTGTAAAGTGCCTTGTGTCCGCGCGCGTATCGCGTGGACTCAAACGTGGCAAGTGAACCGTTCTTGAACCGCGCCAGAAACGCGCACGCGTCATCAATCGCAACTTTCTGCACCTTGCCCGTGAGCGTGTGTGTGCGCTCCTTGATGAACGTCTCGGTCATGCCGTTGACCTTTTCGATGCTGCCGTTAAGCCAGATCGCGGTGTCAATGCAGTGCGCGAGCAAATCGCCGGTCACGCCACTGCCTGCTGCCTTCGCATCGAGTCGCCACAATCCCGCCCCGCCTTGCGGCAATTCCGGGCTGATGGTCCAGTCCTGCAAAAACTTCGCGCGATAATGAAACACGCGACCCAGCTTGCCCTCATCAATCAGCTGCTTCGCTAGCGAGACCGCAGGCACGCGACGATAATTATACCAGACGATGTTTGGCACTTTGGCCTTCTCGACGGCGGCGACCATCTTGCGACCTTCCGCGCCGTCCATCGAGAGCGGCTTCTCGCACAGAATCATTTTGCCCGCCTTGGCGGCAGCGATGGCGATCTCGGCGTGTGAGTTGTTCGGCGTGCAAATATCAATCGCGTCAATGTCCTCGCGCGCGACCAGCTTTCGCCAGTCCGTCTCGATGGATTTGAAGCCCCACTTCAAGGCGAACGCTTTGACCTTGGCCTCATCCCGCGCGCAGACAGCTTGCAGCACGCATTGATGATCGAGGTCGAAGAAGTTGTTCACCTTGCGATAGGCGTTGGAGTGCGTCCGGCCCATGAAGCCGTAACCGATGAGTCCGATGCGTAGTTGTTTCATAGAATTGTGCTTTCTTGTTGTTGAGGGAAATCTTTTCAGAATTCTGCAAACTTCGTGGAGTCGTCTCAATCAAATCCACGAATCCGAGTCTTGGCAATGTCGGTTGCGAGTTCCTGACGCGTGACCGGATGGGAGAGGTAATAACTTATGCTCCGTTCCGCAAGTTCGAGTGAAACCAAAAGTGATTCGGAATGATAATACAAGTGCCAGCCACATCGGCTAAAGTTTTCTGCCAACTTTTCCCTAGTCCGCTTGTTAATATCGAGCATCTCGATGTTTTTTACCCGAAGTCCGAGTGCCAGTGTTGAAGTATATTTTCCCGGGTGCGCATATTTATTTGCAGCTTGAACCTGCTCCCAAGGAATGAAGCAAGTCGCAAGAAATGTCTCCTGCCAGAGAATTCCTTGCGGCGACAGTAATATTCCTTTCTGTTTACCGAGACTTTCCCAAAACCACAGACCGATAAAGCCGATGTAGCAAACGCCCGCAAGCCCACCCTTGGCACGATGCTCCAAGCTGTCGGCAAAGATTAAAGCCAAAAAGCCAAAAACTCCGAAGACACTTGCGCCGATTAGCGCGATGCAAGGTTTGACGCACGAGACGGGCAAAAAAATTCCTCGCACCTTCTCATGTTTCAACATCACTGAAACCATGGATATCCCCTGAGTTTCCCGAACTCGGAGTATTGGCCAAAGAAATCCGAGCAATGAGATTGTGCAGAAAACGCCCCCACAAATCACTAAGCTGAAAGTGCTCTCCGGCTCAACGCGCGTAGCCAAGAATCCACCAATGCCCGCTGCGCCAAAGGCGATCGGTATAAGCCAATACCAGCACTCAATGCCTATGCTTTTGAGAGTCGGTCGTTCTGTTGTTAGGATTTTATCCATGCCACCCGTGGTTCTCGCGGACTTGAATCATCGCCGCGAGAATGTCGTTCCAGGTTTGTTGCTTCATCAGCGTTTCGTTCGGGAACATGCAGCCGTCCCAGCAGATGTGCTTCATCTTTTTCGTGACCTTGCCTTTGCCATCTCGCAGCCAGTAGCCAGAATCGCGCGCGATGTTGAGTTTCCCCTTCGGATCGGTGGCAAGACAGTGGCGACCGGTCTTCTCGTGGTCGCCGGAGCCGAAGACTGAGCCATCGTTTTGTGCGACGTGGAAATCAATCGTCCACGGGCGGAGTGCGTCAGTGAGTTTGGTCATCGCCTTGTGGAACTCCGCCGGCTCGTAGTGGTAATTCTTGGGCACGATGCGGTGCGCCTCAGCATTGTAACCGAGCGTGTAGAGATGCGTGTGCGACATGTCCGCTTGGAAACCGACGACCTTGGGCATGCCGACTTCTTCGAGCAGATTCACCATGTGTTTCCACGAGTGCATTCCGCCCCAGCAGATTTCACCCTCGGCAGCGAGACGTTCGCCGTTGTCTTTGGCGATCTTGCCGGCTTCGCGGAACGATTGCGCGATGAGTTTGGTCACGCCTTTCGGATCAGCGTCCCAAGTTTTCACGCTCGTTGCACTGTCAATACGAACGACGCCGTAGGGACGCACGCCCAACTCGCGAAGTTTCTTCGCGATGCGAATGGCTTTGCGGACATGAGTGACCCACGCAGCGCGGGCTTTTTCATCACCGCCAGCAGCAGCGTCGAACCAAACAGGCGCGACTACCGAGCCGACGACAAGCCCCTTGGCTTTGATTTTCGCGGCGAGGGCTTTGATGCCGTCGTCGGAAATATCAATGTCCGTGTGCGGGTTGTAGAGAAAGAGATCAACGCCATCGAACTTCACTCCGCCGACATCCGCCTTGGCGGTCATGTCGAGCATGGTGTCGAGTTCGATGAACGGCTCTGCGCCGGGCGACCCTTTGCCGACGAGGCCGGGCCACATGGCGTTGTGAAGTTTGGGAAAATTGTTCTGGGTCATTGCGTCTAAAAATATTTTAAGAGTTAAAACTTGTTCTTCCGATAC
>JANNAO010000285.1:0-4633 GCA_031384405.1 Verrucomicrobiota bacterium
GATCAAAGCCGGGCGCGTAGCGACCACGCCGCAGAGAACCTCGGCTTGTTACGCCGGTTGGTCCTCAACCAACTCCGCCGCGACACCCGCTGTCAGTCCGGCATCAAGGGCAAACAACTCAACGCTTCTTGGGACCATGCCTACCTCCAATCCCTTCTCGGCTTTTAGTGCGTAGGCCCTAGCGGCGTTGCCGAGGTTCAACCGACTGTCACCGGATCGCTTTTTCGATCTTGCCCAGGACATCGCGCAGCACTTTGGTGGGCGATTGCGTGGAATCAATCCGGTGAACCAACTTCGGACCGTAGAAGCTCAAGAGCGGTTCGGTTTCCTGCTCATACACTTTCAAACGATGGCGGATCACATCGAGGTTGGCATCATCGAGACGGTTTTCTTTGAGTGCGCGGCGTTGGAGGCGTTGGACGAGGGAGTTGAAATTTTTGCAGTGCAGAAAAAAGATCGCCCGCACATCCAGCATGGGGTCGAGCATCTTGGCTTGGTGCAGATTGCGGGGGATGCCGTCCAACACGAGGACATCTTCTTTGGGATGAAACCGCCCGGCGCGCTCGCTGTTCTTGATGAAATTCCGCCAGAGCTTCACGGTGGGTTCATCCGGCACAAGTTGTCCGCGTCCGGTGTATTCGATGAAAATCTTCGCGAGCGGGTTCGACGCGCTGAGGGAGCGGAACACGTCGCCACAGGCGCAATGGAAGAAGTGCGGGATGGTGCCGAGAATTTTCCCCTGTGTGCCCTTGCCAGCACCGGGTGCTCCGAAAAGTAGGATGGTTTTGTATTTCATGCGTCTATTGTTCCGCGCAAAAAAATCAGCGTGTTGTGTGCCAGCAGGCTGGTGGATTTACTCCCAGCAGGTCAAGCGTCCTTGTGTTTGATCTGCATCTCCAAAATCTCCACGAAAGGAATCATGGTCTGGTGCGATGCGTCGCCGCTGTGGACATCCACCTTCATATCGGTAGCACCGATGTCTGAAATGCGGGTGACGACGAATTCGCCCCGCGCGGATTTAACGATCAACAACAGATCCTTCTCGGCGTCCTTGCGCACCATGCCGAAGAATCCGGCGAACTTGGTTTCGATGAAGCGGCGGTTGAATGTGAACTGTCCGCGCTTGAAAGATTGGGTCTGCGGCACGGCGGCGGAATGAGGTTTGGGCGCGCCTTGTGATTCAGTTTCGGAAGAACTGGTGTGAGGCGTGGCGGCACCGCCGTAGGACGCGGAATAAGTTTCGCCAGGCGCGGCCTGCGCTTGTTCCAGTTCTGCGAGTTCGTCCTCGGAAGGCGGCATCTTGGTGGGCAGACAGAGAAAAATCACCGGGCCGATGATCGGCACGACGGCGGCAATGCCACAGACCATCGCCGGAGGATATGCGCGAACAGTGGCGACCTCATAACCCGCATAAATGTTCGCGCCGTAGATCAACAGGAGGCAGACGATGCCCACGGAAGATGAGAACATCGCGCCGAGAATCGAACCTTTGGGAGGCCGCTCAAGGCGTGGGACTTCTTTGATGGCGACTTCCGTCTTCTTGATTTTTTCGTCCAGCGGGATTTCGATGTAAGGCTCGGCATACTGGGCCAGCTTGTTGTCCTTTTTCAACTCGGCCAGGGTGGCCTGGGAGAACTTGCTCCATTCCAGTTTCTCATACTTGTTTCCCTCCACGCGAATCTGGAGACCGTCGGGCTTGGCGAGAATGATTTCGCCCGAAACTTTCGATCCATCGGTCATCTCAAGCGTGATGGCGACCGCTGAGGTCACAAACCACAAACAGACGAAGACGAGAACGACTGATAATTTTGGAATACGCACGGCCAGTTTCGTAACAGAAGCCTAAGTTCAAAGGAAGAAAAAAGCCGGAAGCCGGAAGATGCGGCGTGCAAAGCCCCGTCCGGCAATGAATCCGCGATTGACAGACGGGCGGCGGATGCTTTTAATTTCGCGCGCTTACTTTCAGGCAGATTCGAATTAGGGAATTTGTCGGTATTCAGTTGAACAACAGTTGACCAAACCATGCAGGCATCAGCTCATACAGAGGCACACGCACATACGCACGACGCTCATCATCATGAACCGGGCTTCTTGCAGAAGTATGTTTTCTCCACCGACCACAAGGTCATCGGCATCCAATACGGCCTGACAGCCCTGTCGTTCCTGCTGTTCGGCTTCTTTCTGATGCTGTGTATGCGCTGGCAGATCGCGCATCCGGGCAAGGCCGTGCCTATTATCGGCTCGTTGTTGGAAATCCTGATCCGCAACACGGACGGCACACCTCTGCTGGCCGGTGGGCAGATGTCGCCCGATGCCTACAACATCTTCGGCGCGATGCACGGCAATATCATGGTGTTCCTCGCAGTCGTGCCGCTGGCGTTTGGTGCGTTCGGCAATTACGTCGTTCCGCTCCAGATCGGTGCGCCGGATATGGCGTTTCCTCGCGTCAACATGGCGAGTTACCAGTTCTATCTGCTGGGCGGTCTGACTTGGTTCGCGAGTATCTTCATTCCGGGCAGCGCGGCGCAGGCGGGCTGGACTTCCTATTCGCCGCTCGCTTCCACGATCGCTACCTACGGTCAGGCGTTTCTCTTGATCGGTCTGGTGTTACTGATCACGTCGTCGTTGTTGGGCGCGGTGAACTTCATCGCCACGATCATCCAGTTGCGTGCGCCGGGCATGACGTGGATGCGGCTGCCGTTCTTTGTGTGGGCGCAGTTCGTGACGGGTTTCCTGTTGCTGTTGGCGTTCCCGCCGTTGGAAGCGGCTGGCGTGATGCAGCTCATGGATAATTTGTTTGGAACAAGTTTCTTCCTGCCGACGGGTCTGGCTGTGGGCGGAAAGATCGCCGAGATCAGCGGTGGCGGCAGTCCGTTGCTCTGGCAACATCTGTTCTGGTTCCTCGGCCATCCTGAAGTGTATGTGTTGATCCTGCCTGCGATGGGTGTGGTGTCGGAAATCATCGCGTGCAACACTCGCAAAGCTCTATGGGGTTACAAGTCACTCGTGTATTCCGTGCTGGCGATTGGCTTCATCTCCTTCATCGTTTGGGCGCATCACATGTATCTGACGGGCATGGGGACGAAGATTTCCGCGTTCTTCCAGACAACGACGATGATCATCTCGATTCCCTCGATCATCATCTTGACGTGTCTGTTCATCTCGCTCTGGGGCGGCTCGATCCGGTTCAACACGCCGATGCTGTTCGCGCTGGCGTTCCTCCCGATGTTCGGCATTGGTGGATTGACGGGGTTGCCGCTGGGTTTTGCGGCGGCGGACTTGCATCTGCATGACACCTACTACGTCATCGCGCACTTCCATTACGTGGTCGCGCCGGGAACGATCTTTGGGTTGTTCGCGGGCATTTATTTTTGGTTCCCCAAGATGACAGGGCGGATGATGAGCGAGTTCTGGGGCAAGGTTCACTTCTGGGGATCGTTCATCTTCATGAATCTGATCTTCCAACCCATGTTCCTGCAAGGCATGGCGGGAATGATTCGTCGTATGTCCGATGGCGGAATCCAATACGCGCAGAAGGACGATGCGAAACTCATCGGCGGCTTGGACAAGGTTTATTTTGATCTGCACACGCTCATCCTGTGGGCGGCGGTGGGATTGGCGCTCTGCCAGATTCCATTCATCATCAATCTTTTCGTGAGCATCTACAAAGGCAAGAAAGTCACCAGCGACAATCCGTGGGAATCCACCACGCTCGAATGGCAGACACCCACGCCGCCGCCGCACGGTAACTTTACCAAAGAGCCGACGGTTCATCGTGGCCCGTATGACTACAGCCTGCCTGGCGCGGCGAAAGATTTCACCCCACAGAACCAGCCTTGATTTAGAAACTCGATCACATGGAAATCCCTTACACAACCAAACCACGTCCCGATACGGGCATCTATAACGCCAAGCTGGGCATCTGGCTGTTCTTGGCGTCGGAAGTCATGCTGTTCGGCGCGCTGTTCTCTTCCTACATCCTGTTGCGCGTCGGCGCGGGCGAAGGCACCTGGCCGCACGGCTTGTTGAGCATTCCCATCGGCACGTTCAACACCTTTGTCCTCATCACCTCGTCCGTGACGGTGGTGCTGGGCTGGGCGTCGTTGCAAGTCGGCAACTTTGGTCGCTACAAAGTCTATCAAGCCATCACCATCCTCTGCGCGCTCGGCTTCTTGGGAATCAAATCCTTCGAGTATCGCGACAAGTTCAAGCACTACGAAGTCTGGCTGAAGAACCCCATCACCGTGCATCAAGGCGGCAAAGAAGTGCAGACAGCCCGCTTGCTCGGCCACATCGAGTATCAAGGTCATCATCCGTATTTCTGGACCACGCCGCGTCTCGCGGGTTCACCGGAGATCAAAGATAAGAACGGCAAAGTGGTGAAAGCCGCCGTCGCTCCCGTCGAGTCGTTCAAGTTTCAGCCCGACCCGATTCACTACACGATGACGCCGAAGGAAATGCAGGTGGCGCGTGCTGCTGCCAAAGGTCACGCGCACGAGGCCATCGAGATCAAATCCTCCGACGTGAAACGTCTCTCGGCGTTCATCCCGTCGCACAGCACGTTCTTCGCGATTTATTTTACACTCACCGCGCTGCACGGCTTGCACGTCTTGGGCGGCGCGTTGGTCATCTG
>JANNAO010000286.1:0-2700 GCA_031384405.1 Verrucomicrobiota bacterium
GATCAAAGCCGGGCGCGTAGCGACCACGCCGCAGAGAACCTCGGCTTGTTACGCCGGTTGGTCCTCAACCAACTCCGCCGCGACACCCGCTGTCAGTCCGGCATCAAGGGCAAACAACTCAACGCTTCTTGGGACCATGCCCACCTCCAATCCCTTCTCGGCTTTTAGTGCGTAGGCCCTGGGACGCAGACCAAGACAGTTTCCGAACTCGCTTGCGGAAGATCAGTTCAACTTTGCGCGGAAGTATTGGTTCGACCTCAACACACCGGGATTCGTGAACCAGATCGTGCCGTATGGATTCAACAAGTTTGAGATCGTCAGCCAGTTCGTGTTGCTCAAGTTGGTGGAAGATTGGATCGCGAAGGTGCGCCCGGCGTCGCCTGTGAGTTGGAACTGGAACGGCCCGCTTGCGGACGCTCGTCCGGAATTGTGGAGTAGCGGTTTTGTTCCGCCAGTGTGAGCGATGAGCGTGACGACGTTTATGTTCGTGCCGGGGTCTAGCACGATCCGGCGCAACGTTGGTAAACCACCGGGCGTCGTGATGGTGATGTCGTAGTTCCCGAGGTAGCCGCGAAAATCATACGCGCCGCCCGCGCCGGACGTGCCGTTGGTGACGGTGGTCCATTCGTTGAGCAGCGATTGATAGCGCGTGCCAGCGGCATTCAACGTCCAATTCAGATTCACGATGGCGGCGTTTGAACCGAGCCAATGCGAGCCGGCCCAGAATCCCCACATCAACACACCCTCCACAGCAGGCTTGCTGAACGCGATGCGATAAAGCATTTCGAGATTGTTGGCGCGGATGTTTTCGTCGGCGTTTTCAGAATCGTATTCGGTGATCCAGATGGGCAGGCCGAGTTCGGCGAGACTGTCGAGGCGGATATCCGTAAGCAATGGATTCACGGTCGCGCCGAAGTGACCTTGCGCGCCGATTCCGCCGACGGGTGCGTTCGACGCGATCAGGGCAAGTATCTGTTGTTTGTAGGCATCGGTTTGATTTCCGGCGACAACGTTGTAGTCGTTGACGAACAACTTTACGTTGGCGTCACGCGAACGGGCGTGCGTGAACATCCAGGGGTTGACCCAATTGCCGAGGCGGTTGCCGTAATAATTTCCGTGCAGCATCTCGTTGTTCACGTCCCAGTGCTGGAACGTGCCTTTGAAATTTGCCACCGCGCTATTGATCCGGTTCGTCAGATGGATGAGCAGATTGGCGTTGGAAAGATTCGTGACCCATGATTGCACAAATTGATCCACGGCCCAGAAGAGCGTGTGACCGCGCAACGTGATGCCGTTGGTGTGACAGAAGTTCGTGATGTTGTTGGCGACGGTGTAGGTGACGTTACTGCGCGTTGGTTCGTTGAAATACCACTTGGATTCATTCTCCATCACGGCCCATTGGAAATTTGTTTTGAAGAACGCGGCGTACGTGGGATTTGAGATGTTGCCGTTGATGGCTGAACCGAACGCGAACTTATGTCGGGTCTGCTTGACGGCGAGGGTTGTTCCCGGAACCGGATTACCCGCAGCGTCCACGATCAGGAGTTGCACGTTGCGTTTGCGGTTCTGTTCGATGCGAGCGTTGGCGAGCGTTTTCCAATCGTACAACTCCACCAAGAAATCATCCGCGTAAAAGCCCACGCCTGGGGGCGGCCCTTCCATGTAGATCGTCAACCCGGTCAATGTGCCCGTGACGGTGAGCGTGTAACTGCCGGTCAATTGCGTCCAGTTCGTCGCGGTGGCCATCCCGGATGCGACGGTCTGATAAGTCGTCCCTGCGCCATCGGTCTTTTGCGCTGTCAGAAGAACGGTTTGATTCGCGCCACTGGCCAGCCGCACCCATGCGCTGACCTTGTAGATGTTCGTCGGCTGAATGACGCCGAGAAAAGATTGATGGATTCCATTCCACGCTTCCGTGCGATTCGTCAGCAACCCGGAGCGACTACCCGAGTGAGATTGCGCCGTGGACGAAGTGAATGTGCCTCCTGTGGGAAACCAACTGGTCGTGCCGGACTCGAAACCGGGATTGAGCGCGAGGTTTTGCGCCATACAGGGAAGTGCGGCCAGCGACAGCACGACGACCGCGCATCTTGAGAACAGGTATCGAAAGGAATTCATAGTCTGATTGCAGTCAATCTACCCTGCTTCTCCACTTTCCAAAGCCACCTTTTTTGATGACAGCCTTTATGTTCGCTCGCCACCGACGGTTCTTTGCTGTTTGCAGTGGATAGGCAAAAGCGTGGCGAAAAACTGTCGAAAGACGGCGTAGAATTCTCCCTCTCCCCTTCGGAAGGGGAGAGGGCCGGGGTGAGGGGCAAAACCGTGATTACGAAACCAGGGTGCGAGCTTTACTGGGGCACTCAAACGACCATTCGTGAGCCATCACCATTGCCACGCCTTTTCCCCTCACCCTCAATCCCCACTGCCATTGAATTAAGCCGAAACTCAGAAACTCATAAAGGTGCGAAGTCTCCGGTTTCCTTTTGAGTTTATGAGTTTTGGCTTAAATCCAAATTCGTTCATCGGCATCGCCTTCCTTAATTCAACGGCAGTGCCCTCAATCCCTCTCCCCTTCCGAAGGGGAGAGGGAGGCATTACAGCCCGCGCTTTTTATTTTGTGCCTCCACCGATAACAGCGAAGAACTCCAGCGGCTCAGTCCGCATCAAAACCCGATGCTCGCTCCGCCATCCACTGGCAAC
>JANNAO010000512.1:0-13328 GCA_031384405.1 Verrucomicrobiota bacterium
GGCTACACGCACCTGCAACGCGCGCAGCCCGTCTATTTCGCGCATCACCTGCTCGCCTACGTCGAGATGCTCGAACGCGATTGCGAGCGACTCTGGGATTGTTACTCGCGCGTCAACGTCTGCCCGCTCGGTAGCGGCGCAATTGCAGGTTCAACCTTGAAACTGGATCGCGTGCTCGTCGCCAAGCTACTCGGCTTCGTTGATGCGAACGGCAAGGTTCAACTCACGCAAAACTCGATGGACGCCGTGAGCGACCGCGATTTCGCCATCGAATTCTGCGCCGCAGGTGCGGTGCTCGCGATGCATTTGTCGCGCCTCGCGGAAGACGTGATTCTCTGGGCCAGCGCGGAGTTCAACTTCATCAAGATCGCCGACGCCTACACCACCGGTTCGTCGCTCATGCCGCAGAAGAAAAATCCCGACGTGGCCGAGTTGACGCGCGGCAAGACCGGACGCGTGTATGGCAACCTCATGTCGCTGCTCACGCTGCTCAAGGGTCTGCCCATGACTTACAATCGCGATCTGCAGGAAGACAAGGAACGGCTGTTCGACACCGCCGACACCGTGCGCGCCTGTGTGCGACTCATGTCCGCCATGCTGCAACACACCAGCGTGAACTCGTTCTCCTGCCTCGCCGCCGCGAGCGATCCCGCGCTCCTCGCGACCGACCTCGCGGATTACCTCGTGCAAAAAGGCATGCCCTTCCGCAAAGCCCATCACGTGGTGGGCGCGGTGGTGGCGTTGTCTGAAGGTTCAGGTAAACCGCTCAACAAACTCACGCTCGCTGATCTTCAATCCGTGGACAAAACCTTCCAACGCGACGCGCTAGGCGTATTCGATCTGACCCGCGCGATGGCCAAACGCAATCTCCCCGGCGCCCCCGGCACGAAGGAAGTGGCGAAGCAATTGGGAAGGTGGAGGAAGTTGCTTTCGTAAGTTGCCAATATGGAAATCGCCTATCTCGAAACGACGTTCTTCAGTTTTTATTACGATGAACGAACTGCTCCAGCCATCGTGGCGATGCGCGATTGGACGCGGCAGTTTTGGGATGAACGACGCAACAATTACGATCTGGTCACGAGCGAAGCGGTGTTCGGCGAACTTCGCAAAGGCGGTGCGTATCACAAGGAGGCCGCGTTAAAAATGGCGCTGGCCATTCCGCTCCTGCCTGCAGGGATTGAAATTGATGGAATCGTTCAAGCCTACGTAAAACACAAGTTGATGCCCGAAGACCCTGCGGGTGATGCACTCCATCTAGCGCTGGCCTCATTCCATGCGTGCGACTACCTTGTGACGTGGAATTGCCGCCATTTGGCGAACGCAAACAAGTTCGGCCACATCCGGGAAATCAACCGGCAACTCGGATTGAAATCTCCGGAACTTGTAACACCGCAGGAATTGTTGGGAGAAACGGAATTATGAACGCCGCCGACCAAGCCATCGAAGAAATCCGCGATGTGCGCCGCCGCATCTCCGCCGAATTCGGTCACGACATTACCAAGTACCTCGCCCACTTGCGCGAAGAGGAGAAGCAACATCCGGAACAAATCCAGCGTGGCAGGGAATTGCTCGCGCGTCGCGCCGCCGAACGGAAGAAATGCCCGGAGACAACCAGCGATGCGATGGTTCTCCGTGACAAACCCAAGGCTTGAAGCGATGACCCGCGCGATGGCTAAACGCAATCTCCCCAGCGCCCCCGGCACCAAGGAAGTAGCGAAGCAGTTGGCAAGGTGGAGGAAGTTGTTGTCCTGATTCCGAATAACAAATCATGAAAACAGACAAACGGCGGGGATTCTCAATCCGAATTTTTCTGGCTAATGGCCAGCCGGATGGTTTGAGAATCATTGAGAAATCCAATTGGACTGGCTGCGGCGTTGTTTGTCCACGTCCTATCTTTTCTGAAGCAAAGGACCGACGAGAGTTCACCCGAACGGGAGTTTACATTTTAGTTGGTCCGTCTGGAAAATCCGACTTGCCTCAAATTTACATTGGTGAGGGAGACCCCATCAGGCCGCGTCTGGAGCAGCACGCTTCAAAGAAGGATTTTTGGACGACGGTTATTTTCTTCACAAGCAAAGACGAGAATCTAAACAAAGCGCACGTTCAGTTTCTCGAAGCGCGCTTGATCGAATTGGCGGGTGAAGCAAAGCGTTGCGAGCTGGAGAATTCAAACAAACCGCAATTGCCTTCGTTGTCGGAGGCTGACGCAGCCGAAGTGGAAGGCTTCCTCGACGAGATGTTGCTGTGCTTTCCCGTCTTGGGGTTGAGCATTTTTGAAAAGCCAAGCCAGCGTGCTCCGCAGGCAAAGCAGTTCGGGATTATAGCGAAAGGAATCAAGGCATCTGGGTATGAAACACCTCAAGGGTTTGTCGTGTTGAATGGGTCAGAGGCTGTGGCTGAAGAAGTGCCGTCCATTCACTCCTACCTCGCCGAAATGCGAAAGAACCTTCTGGAAAGCGGGATTCTGAAACGCGAGAATGGTCGTTACATCTTCACCCAAGATTACTTGTTTAATTCGCCATCTACGGCTGCTGGCGTAGTGCTGGCAAGATCATCCAACGGTCGTGTGGAATGGCAGACCAAAGAAGGACGTTCGCTCAAAGCGGTTCAGGAAGCGGAGACATAATCATCGGGCTGATCTCGGCGGCATTGATTTGTTTTGACGACCTCCCTCACCCTGGCCCTCTCCCCAAGGAGAGGGGATCGCTTTATCCGTCTTCTGTTTGCTCAACGCGCTTCCTGCCAACTCCGCCGCACAACATTCCAAGAAACCGGCGAACGATTCTCCTTCTCCCGTCCGCCTTCGCAAGCTACGGCGCGACAAGTGGGAGAAGGCCGGGATGAGGACAAGCGTGAACCCATTTTGAAATTGGTCCTGCACAAGCTGACGTTCGGAGCAAAATTTTTGTAACCCCACCCGCAACAAATCCCCCGCCTTCGTCCGACTTCCACCTACATCTGATTTCGGCGAGACAAGACGGCGCGGCAAGCAAGCCCCGTCCTGCCTTCAATCCCGGAAATTCTGGAACTGCACGGACACCGGAAAGTCATGCCCGCGCACGGCGGCGATCACTTCCTGCAAATCATCGCGGCTCTTGCCGGTGACGCGCACCTGGCTGTCTTGAATTTGCGTGGTCACCTTGTGTTTTCCGTCGCGGATGAATCCCGTGATCTGTTTGGCGATGTCCGTGGCGATGCCTTGCTTGATCTTGATGACCTGTCGCGCATGGCCGAGCGGTGAAACATCCGGGTCGCACTGCTCGATGTTCTTCATGCTGATGTTGCGCTTGGCAAGTTTGCCGAGAACGATCTCGACGAGCGCGGTGATCTTGAACTGATCTTCGGCGGAGAGTTTGATCTCGTTTTTCTCCAGCTTGATCTCGGCTTTGCTGCTCTTGAAATCAAACCGGTTGGCGAGTTCCTTCTTGGCGATGTTCACCGCGTTCTCGATCTCCATCGAGTTCACTTCACTGACGATATCAAATGATGGCATGGCGGGATTTTAGTCAGGCGCGGCCAGATGGGAAAGTTTTTATGAGGAATCCAAGAAACCAGGAATGGAGGAAATGGCTGACTCAATTAACCTCGTAGCCGCGAACGTGAGTTCGCACCACCTGATCCCGGACGCGAACTGGATCATTTGCGCCGACTCACGTTTTCATTCCTGCCTTCCTGGATTCCTCATTCAATCCGTCTCCGCTTCTCCTTATTTCAACGTTGAGCCGCGCGCCCGCTTTGGCTAACTCTGTGCCCGCGCAATGTCCACCCAACGCACATCATGATCGAGTTCATCGGCAAATTTCATCCGCTGTTCGTGCATCTACCCATCGGCTTCTTCACGCTGCTCGGCGTGTTGGAAGTGCTCGCCCTGCGTCCGGCGTGGAAGGAACTCGCCACCGCAAATCGCGTCATCCTGCTGCTGACGATTCCTGTGTCGCTCGCCAGCGTGGTGTGCGGTTGGTTGCTTGCGTGGGGACAGGAGGAATCCGACACGCTTTTCTGGCATCGCTGGCTCGGCACGGGCGTGGCGGTGGCGGCGATCATTCTCTGGATCGTGCGGCAGCGTGGTTGGATGCGCGCTTACCGACGTTGCCTGTGCGCGACGCTTCTCCTGCTCACCATCGCCAGTCACTACGGCGGTTCGATCACGCATGGCGAAAATTTCCTTTCATGGCCGAAGTCTTCTGCGCCGGTAAAATCTTTCTCGGAGGAAGAGTTGTTGAAGCAACCCGCTTACTCTGCTGTCATCCAGCCGATCTTTGATCAGCGTTGCGTTAGTTGTCACAACGAGAAGAAATCCAAAGGCGGCCTTCGCATGGATTCTCTTGAACAACTTCTCAAGGGCGGCGATTCCGGCTCGTCCATTGATCCTGCGAACTCGGAGGAAAGTTTGATGGGGACTCGCATCGCTCTCCCGATTGATGACGACGATCACATGCCGCCGGACGGCAAGCCGCAGTTGTCCGAATCGCAACTCGCCGTTCTGCGCTGGTGGCTGGATGCGGGCGTGCCGACGGATAAAACATTGGGTGAGTTGAAGCCGTCGGCGGAAATGTTGATCTCGATCAAAACATCCCTCGCCACTCCAAAGTCCAAAGGCGAAGACGTCAAGTGAATCGCCTCCGACATTTTGTAGGAGACGAGGTGACGAGTCTTAGCCGCAGGACATACGCCTCCTCACGTCGTCGCCTACAAAGAAATTTTATGCTCCACTCTGAATTGATCCCCGCCACCGAACCCGGCTCGAAACATCTTTGCATCATGCTCCACGGACTCGGCGACAGCATCGAAGGTTACCGCTGGTTTCCTCAAGCCATGCAATTGCCGTGGATGAATTACCTGCTCGTCAACGCGCCGGACGATTACTACGGCGGCTTCTCGTGGTTCGACATCTACGGCGACATCATCCCCGGAGTGCATCGCAGCCGCGCGGCGTTGTTTGAACTGCTCGACGCTCACCGCGCCAAAGGTTTTCCCACGGAACAGACCACGCTCGGCGGATTCTCGCAAGGTTGCCTGATGACGATGGATGTCGGGCTGCATTATCCGCACCGCTTCGCTGGACTCGTCGGCATCAGCGGTTGGGTGTGCGACGCCGAGAAGGTTCTCAAAACACTTTCCCCCATCGCCAAGCAACAACGCTTTCTCGTCACGCACGGCACGCATGATCCTGTGGTGCCGTTCGAGCGGACGCGGCAGCAGGTCGAGTGGTGCAAAGGTGCAGGCTTGAACATCGAGTGGCACGAGTTCGCCAAGCCGCACACCATCGCTGGCGAGGAAGAACTGCGAGTGATCCGGAAGTTCGTGAGCGCTGGACGCAAGTGACGGCGGATTTAAGCCGGAACGATGCAGCCGAACTCGGGCGGGAGAAACGCGGAGATGCAGAGGACGCAGAGAGGCGCGGAGAATTGCGGAAGGGAATACAAGCCCCGAACGGTGTGTTGTCAGTGTTTGGTTTTTCTCTGCGAAACTCTGCGTCCTCTGCGTCTCTGCGTTTCTCCGATTGGTTTCCGACTGCATGTCTTCGGCTAAGTAAGTGCCGCAGCCGGTTGCTTTGCCTTGTCGAAGCGGCTATCGCCTCGACTCCAAAAAACTTTATTTCAATGTCCAGTCAGCGTCTCTAACCTGCGAAACGTTTTACTGAGTGAGAAAATACTGGCACGTCATCGGCATCGGAGTTCAGAACAACCTGACTTACAGGTTCAATTTTCTCGCGCGTACCTTGTTCGGATTCATCCCGCTCACGGCGATCCTTCTGCTCTGGCGAAACATCTACGAAGGCAAGGGCGAGGGTGGAATGGTGGCCACGTTCACGCTCGCGCAAATGACATCGTATTACTTGCTGGTCACGCTCGTGGATGCGTTGACGGCGGTGAACGAGGACGACTGGCAGATCGCCGCCGACATCAAGGACGGCAACATCAGCCAGTTCCTGCTCAAGCCCGTGGACTATCTGTGGTTCAGATTTTGTCTCTATCTCGCCGGGCGCGGAACGTATCTGACCGTGGCGTTCATCCCGCTGTTGCTCGTCACATTTTATCTGCGCGATTATTTCGTGTTGCCTGCGGATGGAGCGACGTTTGGTTTATTTGTGATGTCGGTGCTGATGACGGCGATGTTGCAATTTTTCATCTCCTACACGATGGCGATGCTGGCGTTCTGGGTGATGGAAGTCTCGACGTTCATCTTCATCCTCTACGCGTTTGAGTACATCGCCAGCGGTCACATGTTTCCGCTGGAAATCCTGCCTCCGGTGGTCAAAGAGATTTTGTTTTTCACGCCGTTTCCGTATCAACTTTATGTGCCGGTGGGGATTTATCTCGGCAAGATCACGGGGGCTGCGCTGGTCAAAGGTCTGGTCGTGCAAGCGTTCTGGGTGGTTGCCGCCTACTTCATGGCGCGCTTCATGTGGTTCAGGGGAATCAAAAAATACGCTGCGGCGGGAGGATAAAATGAGTCTAAAGCCTGAAGCCAAAAGTCTAAAGTCGTCGGACGCCCCACTCACCACGTCGGTCTTCGCTCGGTTGCGTCGTTACTTCATCATCTACGTCGCGCTCTGGAAAAATTCCGTGACGCGAGAGACGATGTTCAAGGGCAACTTCCTGCTCTGGATCGTGGTGGAACTGGCGTGGTTCGCGTTGCAACTCGGCTTCATCTCCGTGTTGTATCTGCACACAGAACACATCGGCACCTGGACCAAGTGGCAGGTGGTGATGCTCGTTGGCGTGAGTCATTTCATCCAGCAACTCTTCCAGGCGTTCTTCCTGATCAACTGCGCGAACCTTTCGGAACTTGTCCGCACGGGCAAAATGGATTTTCTCATGATGCTGCCGGTCAACACGCGCTTTGTGGTCTCGCTGCGACAAGTTGATCTCGGTGGATTTGTGAACGCAGGGTCTGCGTTGGCCGTGATGATGTATGCCGCGCGCGAACTGCACCTCTCGCCCACGTTGCCGATGGTGCTGGGCTTTCTTGCGCTGTGCGTCATTGGCATCTGCATCCACTATTGCCTGATGTTTTCGCTCGCGTCGGTGAGTTTCTGGACGGTGAAAGCGCAGGGCATCGTCTATGGCTACTACAACCTTTTCAACATCGCGCGGATGCCGGACGATGCGTTTCCGCGCGGCGTGTTCAAGACTGTCTTCACGTTCGCGCTGCCGGTGTTGCTCGTCTCGAATGTCCCTGCGCGCCTGCTCACGGATCGGCTGACATCGAGTTCCTGTTTTCTGCTGGTGGGGATGGCCATCGCGTGCGCGCTGTTCTCCGAATGGTTCTGGCGCAAGTCTCTCAAGCGTTACACGAGCGCGAGTTCGTGAGACCGGTTGTTTTATTCAGCGCATCTCAGTTTCGGTAGCAGCGGGCTACTCTCATTAACACCCGGATTCATCCGGGTGTAAGTTGGCGAAGATAACGAGAACGGTTTTAACCGTTTTCGGGTTGTGCTGTGTTGTCCACGCCCCGGGCAAACCGTTGAAACGGTTGTGGCTCGCCGTCGCCTCACACCGGGCTGAAGCCCGGTGTTAATGAAACACTGAGAACACGCCTTATTATTCAGCGCAGCAAAAATTGACTTGGAACTTTCAACCATTTCCCGTTTCCTACCTCCGAAGCTTTACCCACAACTCAGTTCAAACTTATGAAACTAAAACAATTGATCGTTCTCATTTCACTGTGTGCCGGAATTCACCAAGCGAGCGCACAGGGCTACGTTGCCAATCTCGATGCCGCGCAGGATGGAGGCGGCTTGCGGACTGGTTCAGGGCAGGTCTTTCTTTTTCTGACGGGCAGCACGTTGAGTTTCAGCAACGGCACCTACTCCGGCTTGAGCGGCAATGTGAGCGCTGCACACATCCATGGCCCGTCGGGGCCGTTGCCGGGTTCAGCGGGCGTGTTGTATGGATTGGATCCCACGTTCGTCTCCACGGGCACGACCTTCGGGAATTTCATCGCAGGTAATCTCACGTTGCTCGCGGGCACGGGCGGTTTTTCCATCGCACAACAACAAGCTCAACTCGCGGCAGGCCAGTGGTACATCAACATTCACAGCAGCGCATTTGGCGGTGGCGAAATTCGGGGACAGCTCGGCCTCGCACCCGAACCGACATCCGCGTCTCTTCTGCTTGGTGGCGGTGTCTGGTTGCTGGCAAGGGTGAGACGCAATCGCACTGCTCTCTCTCGGCGTTAATCAGGCGACTATTTTCTCGCTCGCTCGGCGACTCTGTTCATTTGCCCCAACGCAACACCCGCCACGATGAGAATCATAGCCGTCACAAAAGTCCTTGTGATGGGTTCGCCCAAAAAGAAGTAAGCCCACGTCATCGTGCTGAGTGGGATGAGATTGTTGAACAGCAACACCCGGCTCGTCGGCCAGTAACCAAGCGTACGATTCCACAACGCAAACGCCACCACACCTCCCGCGATGATGCAATACGCCTGCACTCCGAGAATCGTCGGATTGATCGGCACGCTGCGAGTCGCGAGTTCAACGAGGGCAATCGGCGCGAGCCACACCGCAGCCCGCCACATTGTATGTGCGGTCACTTCCACGCCGTTCAAGTCCACAGAAAGTTTGCGGCTTTGTCTGCCGTAGTTCGTCCACAACACGCTGGAGGCGAGTCCGAGAAATTCTCCCGGCAAACTTACTGAACTCGCCGCGAGCGCAGGCCAGAGCAATACAGCAACGCCGCTTAATGCCAGCAGCGCGGCGATCCAATGTTGCGCGCTCGGAGATTTTTTGTTCTCCCACGATTCCCAGATCAACGCCCATACCGGTGCTGCGCCGAGATACAACGCCACATGGGAGGCCGAGGTGAAAACGAGCGCGCCATTGAACGCCACGATGTAGGCCGCGAGACTCAATCCCCCACGCAACCACAATGATCGGTTCAATTCGCGTGATGGCGTGACGTATTGGCCGAGCCACGAGGTGTAACGCAATAAGAGCAGCAGCAATCCTCCCGCGCAAAGGAATCGCGTCGCGCCCGTCCACACCGGCGGCCACGAAGCGACGATCCACTTCGTGCCTGCGTTGTTTCCGCCCCAGAGCGCGATGGCGATGATCAGTCCGAACGCGAGGGTCGCATTTGATTTTCCCGATGACACCGCGCGAGTTAGCCAGCGAGTGAAGCGGAAGGCGAGTTCAATGTGGAGTGCGGCGACTTGTCGCCGCTTTACTGTCGAGATGACTTGTCATCCCGACAGCACCGCGTCCAGCGGTGCGCCATAAGGGAAGTGCGCTCGCCGGGCGACCGAGCCGCTCTGCGCGGCTTTGCCTTAGCGACAAGTCGCTCAGGCAATGAAAGCGGTGACAAGTCTCCGCACTCCAAAGCTGCGCGATACGTCCAGCCACCCGTTTAGAATGGCGCGGCGGGATTCTCGCGCAACCAATCGGTCAGTCCCGGCAACTGAAAGGAAAGCTGCGCCTGAGCTTTGGATGAATCCAGCGACGTGTCTGGAGCGCGTGGTGCGCCGACGTAATCTTTCAGCGAACTCGTCTCGAACTTGGGATTCAGTTGCGCGCAGCGTTGTGCGATGAGTTCACCCATCTGTGCGCGGGAAAGTTTCTCCGCTCCCGCGACATGAAATACGCTTGTGAGTTTTTTGGAGAATAATTCCCAACAAGCGCGTGCGGTGAACTCAGCGTGGATCGGCGAGCGAAATTCATCTGTGAAGAAACTCAGCTTCTGTCCGCGCTGCCACGCCACGCGAATCTGTTCGTTGAATCCGCGATCGCCCGTCGGTGAGACGCCGCCGTTGAGCGAGGTGCGGACGACGGTGTGGCGCGGATTCGCGAGGACGATCTGTTCGGCAGCGACTTTTGTTTCCGCATAGACGCTCAACGGATTGACGGCGTCCGTTTCGATATAGCCGCCTTTGCGTCCATCGAAGACGAGATCAGTGGAGATGAAAAAGAACGGGATGTTCGCGGCGAGTTCAGCAAGCAGGGCTGTGGTTTCAATGTTGATCCGATTTGCCAGCGTTGGATTGGCCTGACAATCCGGCGGTCTGGTCATGGCCGCGCAGTGGATGATGGCGGCAGGTTGTTGCTCACGAAACGTCTGGCGAACAGCGGTGTTGTCGAGCAGGTCAAGCGAGGTGCGAGTCAAACCAACAACGTGAGACGACGGCGCGAACTGCGGTGCAAGTTGGACGAGGTGATTCCCGATCAGTCCGCCAGCACCGGTGATCCAGACAAGGCCGCTCATTTCACAATTCGAGATTCTTTTGCGCGCTTTGTTTCTTCTTTGACTCCGGTGCTTTCTTGAACGTGTCATCAACCACCATGTTGACGGGGCGTTCAATGGCTTTTCCGTCCATTAATTCCTTGACGGTTCGCAACTGAAGCTTTGGATATTTCAGGCCATTAACCTTGTGCGTGTAGAATCCAACGCTCGCAGCTTCGGCTATCATCTCCTTCGTTTGCGTCTTCAATGAGATCAAAACTCCGATGGCAGCTTTCTCGCGATCCAGTACGCCGCGCAAATCCCGCACATCTTTCACGCCGGGCCTGCCGCCTTTGACTTGAATGATGATTTGCTCCGGCTTGGCAGCTTTGAGGTCGTCGCGGAAAAGTATTTTGCCGTCAATCCCGTGATCTGCGCCCTTCTTTTGTTCGACGGGGCGGGCACCGACGAGTCCGAGCGACCACCATTGGAATTGATATTTGTCCTGCTCGGCCAGTGCTTCTGCTTC
Source organism: Verrucomicrobiota bacterium (assembly GCA_031384405.1). Taxonomy (GTDB): domain Bacteria; phylum Verrucomicrobiota; class Verrucomicrobiia; order Limisphaerales; family JADLHS01; genus JADLHS01. Next base: position 10,693 of record JANNAO010000512.1, read on the forward strand.
ACGGTAGGTGGTGGGTTCACCGATGGTTTTGATTTGAAGTTTGCTGCCGTAAGTGTCGCTCAGGCGGCTCTTGATGAGCGAAGTGGCCAGATGTGTGATGTCTATTCCGATCCATTTGCGACCGAGCTTTTCAGCGGCGTCAATGGTTGTGCCGCAGCCGCAGAATGGGTCGAGGACAACGTCGCCGGGGTTGGAACTGGCCTTGATGAAGCGTTCCAAAAGCGCGACGGGTTTTTGGGTTGGATAGCCGAGTCGTTCGGCTGACTGCGCGGCAATTGGATCAATGTCAGTAATGACATCAGCAGCAGGAACGCCCGCTTTCGGATTGTAGTATCGCTTGAATCCTGGAACTTTTCCTCTTGGTGGCCAATAAATCAAACCTGCCTTGTCGAGAGCATCCAATTTATCCGGCACCGACCAGTCGCTACTTTTATCGCCAAACAATTCAATAAGAACTTTGGTTGGCACAGCCCAATGCCGCCCCGTATTCGTTGGGTTCACTCGCCGCCACGCTTGACCAGATTCGCCAGTTCGCGTTCCAGCACCAGTTAAGTCGCCGATGCGAAATTTACCTTTTGCATCTGAGAAGCGATAAAAGTTTTCGAGGTATTCTTCGGAGTAGCCTTGAAAGACTTGGTTCCAAACATAGCCATCAGTTTTTGAGTAAAGCAGAATCACGTCGTGAACCGGGCCAAATCTTCTCGCGCTATTGTGTGCGCTCGTTCTTTTCCAGATGACTTCGCTGCGGAAGTTATCCTTTCCCATGATTGCATCGCATAGCAGCTTGAGATAATGCGAGGCAGTCGGGTCGCAGTGGAGATAAAGTGAGCCGGTGGATTTGAGGGCGCGTTTCAGTTCGACAAGGCGCGGGCACATCATGGCGAGGTAAGCCATCATGTCGTTTGTGCCCAGAAAGGTTTTGAACGCCTGCATGACTTCGCTGACTTTGCCGGGCTGGAGAATCAGTTCCTCATAAACACGCTGGCTTTCCTGATTCCATTTCCAAGTGTCCTCGAACGCGCGAATCTGGCTGGCGGCGGCAGAACCGTCCTTTTCTTGAAAGAAGGCGTTGTAGCTTTGTGCGGAGTTGAAGGGCGGATCCAGATAAACAAGGTCAACCGTCTCATCCTTGATGTAGCGTTTCAGGATGTCGAGGTTGTCGCCGTAGTAGAGCGTGCCCATGACGGCTAAAAATCCACGAGTTGTACAGACGGGCGTCCGCTGCGCGTGTTCCAAAGTGCCACGAGGTCTTTGTCTTCGGATTCGGACAGCGGACGAAATTCAACCACTGGAAATCCACTGACCGACAGCGAACCCCACGTATCGTCGGAAAAACTAATGTCCTCGAATTCGATGCGAATCAATGCGGCCTCGCCTTCCTTGGCAAGATCGTAAGCGAAAAAAACCTGACCTTCCAAACGCGACTGCGGCGAGCAGACGAACCAGTAGTACTCGGAGTTAATGGTGATACACAACGCCATTCCTCCGGGAATCATCTGTTGGAATCGCTCGCGAAATTGCGGCTGGTTGGCGACCAGTTTTATTCGCGCCTGTTCGTAGATGGTTTCCGGTGAGAACGTATTCATGCGGAGAATTGTTTAACAACTTGCCGGGAACATGCCAGCACAGACTTTCGATTCAATCAATCAGCCGCTTCGTGATGTCCCCATACGCATCAATCCTTCGGTCGCGCAGGAACGGCCAGTGCGTGCGGGTTTGATCCACTTGCGCGAGATCAACCGGCGTGATGAGTATCTCTTCCTTGTTCACGCTCGCCTTGGAGATGATTTCTCCCGACGTTCCCGCGACGAAACTTTGTCCCCAGAACTCGATGCCGTCGCTGTCCACGTCCTTGATGAATTCGTGCCCGATGCGGTTCACGGCGGCGACGTAGCAGCCGTTGGCGACGGCGTGGCTGCGCTGGATGAGTTCCCACGCGCCGTGTTGTTTTGCGCCGTTCGCCTTTTTCTCCGCCGGATGCCAGCCGATGGCGGTGGGGTAGAAAAGGATTTGCGCGCCTTGCAACGCCGTCAGTCGCGCGCCTTCGGGATACCATTGATCCCAGCAGATCAACACGCCGATCTTGCCGTAACGCGTCTGCCAAGTGCGGAAGCCGAGATCGCCGGGCGTGAAATAAAATTTCTCGTAGTAAAGCGGATCATCCGGGATGTGCATCTTGCGATACTTGCCCAGCAACTTGCCGTCTGCATCAATGATGGCGGCGGTGTTGTGATAGAGACCGGCAGTGCGTTTCTCGAAGAGCGAGGCGACGATGACGACCTTGTATTTCTTCGCGAGTTTTTGAAACGCCGCCGTGCTGGGGCCGGGGATCGTTTCCGCGAGTTTGAAGTTCTCGTAGTTCTCGCTCTGGCAAAAATACTGCGAGGTGAACAATTCCTGCGTGCAGATGATCTGCGCGCCTTGCTTGGCGGCGCGTTCTGCGAGGGCGAGAGTTTTTTTACGATTGGCAACAGGATCAGCGGTGCAAGCGTGTTGCAGCAAACCGAGTTGAACGACCGAGCCGGAGGTTTTGTGCTTCATGGAAAACAGGGTGGGATTCAAATTGATTGGCGCAGCCGAAATCCCCTCACCCGGCCTATCGGCCACCCTCTCCCCATCGGATGGGGAGAGGGACG
>JANNAO010000439.1:0-2705 GCA_031384405.1 Verrucomicrobiota bacterium
CCGGCATCGTGCCCGCCGGAACCTCCATCCAGTCCCAGAAGAATCGCAACTCTCCCACCAAAGAACCGCTCGCGGCGTTGGATCACGTCATTGAACAGGTCGAGCCGGCCATCTTCGTGTTCAAGGATTTTCATCCGTTCCTGACCAAGAGCAATTACGCGGTCACGCGCAAGCTCAAGGAGATCGCGCTGCACCTGAAGAACAGTTTCAAAACCATCATCCTCATCTCGCCCACGCTGGAGATTCCCACCGAACTCGAAAAAGAAATCACGGTGCTGAATCATCCACTGCCCACACGTGATGATTTATCTGCGCTGCTGGATCGCATCATCGTCGAGGTGAAACAAATCAAGCAGGTGAAGATTGATCTCGATGACGCAGGCCGCGAGCGATTGCTCCAAGCCGCACTCGGTCTGACGCTCGGCGAGGCGGAAAATGTCTTTGCCAAAATCATCGTGAAGTCGGAGCGATTGAGCGGCGATGGCGTCAGTGAAGTGTTTGCCGAGAAGCAACAGATCATCCGCAAGAGCGGTCTGTTGGAATACTACGCCACGAGCGAAGACTTCACGCAGGTCGGCGGACTGGGCGTGTTGAAGGAATGGTTGACCAAACGCGCCGTGGCTTTCACCAGCGAGGCGCGGGCGTTTGGACTCGCCGCGCCGAAGGGAATCCTCCTGCTCGGCGTGCAAGGTTGCGGCAAGAGTCTGTGCGCGAAAGCCGTCTCGAATCTCTGGCAGTTGCCGCTGCTGCGCTTCGATGTGGGGCGGATGTTCGGGAGTTATGTCGGATCGTCGGAAGAAAATATCCGCCGCGCGATTGCCGTGGCCGAGTCCATCGCGCCCGCCATTCTATGGGTGGACGAAATTGATAAGGCATTCGCTGGCTCGCAAGGTTCAGGCGCGAGCGATGGCGGAACGACGGCGCGGGTGTTCGGTACTTTCCTGACGTGGCTCTCGGAGAAGAAGGCATCCGTGTTCGTCGTGGCCACGGCCAATGACATTTCCCAACTGCCGCCCGAACTGCTGCGCAAAGGTCGGCTCGACGAAATCTTCTTCGTGGACTTGCCTCGCGCCGAGGAGCGCATGGAGGTTTTCAAGATTCATCTGAACAAACGCGGTCGTGATGCGGCGAAGTTCGATCTCGCGCAACTGGCGTTGGCTTGTGAGAAGTTCAGTGGCGCAGAAATTGAGGAAGCCATCAACAGCGCGCTCTATGATGCGTTTGACTCGCACACCGAACTGAGCACCAGCCACATTTTAACTGCATTGGCAGAAACCGTGCCGCTGGCGAAAACGATGGACGAACAGATAAACACTTTGCGCGAGTGGGCCGAGGGGCGAGCGCGGAACGCAAGCGTGCCGAGAGAGATGTTGGTGTGAAAGCTGAATTGGAATGCTCTGGCAGAGCGTAGCGGCGACAGAGCTTTGTCCACGCGCGTCGCTTGCCGCCGCAGTCCAAGACGATTTTGCATTTGAGTGCGTCAAAGATATTGGTTCAACGAATCGCAACTGATACAACAATCGCGAACACAAACCGGGAAACGATTTCAAAAACTTAAACCATGAGTCGCTTCGTTAATCTTGAGTTCGGGGGCGAACACGAAGACCAATCGCACGGGCAATCGAATCCCGCGCTGAAGGGTGAGGCGCATTATTTCGCTGAAGCGCAGAGCGCGTTCGAGAACGGGAGCTTTGAATCGGCGCTCCGGCTTTACTCAAAAGTGCTGGAGTTCAATCCGCAGAACGCCGCTGCCTGGACCGGGCAAGTGCGGATGTTGATCGAGCTTGGTGAATATGGCGAAGCCAAGCTCTGGGCTGACAAAGCGCTGGAAAAGTTTCCGCATGAAGCTGAATTGCTCGCCGCCAAGGCTGTCGCTCTCGCCCGGAGCGGCGATTTGCAGGGCGCACTCGCGTTCTCGGATTCCGCCATCGAAGAACGCGGCGACACGCCCTACGTCTGGCTCGCGCGTGGCGATGTGTTGCTCGCGCGAAAAGAATCGCGTGCTGAGTTTTGTTTCGAGAAGGCGCTGGCGTTCGCGCCCAAGGATTGGTTTCTCGCGTGGCTCGCGGGGCGCATCCGGTTTTACTACCGGCAATTCGCGCTGGCCGTGAAACTCATGCAGCAGGCTGTGGAGGCGAACACCGGACACTTCCTCGTCTGGCTGGAACTCGGACGCTGTCAGGAACAGCTCGGCTTGATCGGCGCGGCGCGAAACTCGTTTGCTCAAGCGCAACAACTCAACCCGCGCTCGTCCGAAGTGATCGCCGCGCTGATGAAACTTTCGCAAACCGGAATCTGGTCGCGACTTCGCGGCTGGGGACGGCAATTGTTTAACACATGAAACCAACATCAATAGAGGTCGCGTTGAATCACTCGAGAACCTCTCACCCCGTCCCCACTGCCATTGAATTAGCGACGAAGGGAGCGCAATCCCAGCCCCGTAGGGGCGACATGTTTGTAGATACCGCCTCGCAAAAGACAAAGCTCCGTAGGAGCGACATCATCCCGTTTATGCCGCCCCTACGGGGCTTTGGCATTTGTGCGTGGCGTTTCTATAAATATGCCACTCCTACGGAGTTCACCGAAACAGGGCACAGTCGTTCCAATGAGCTTCTTCTTAATTCAACGGCAGTGAACCCCGTCCCTCCCCATGAACCGGGTAGTGGGACGGGCGTCTCGCCTGTCAGGTTGAGCGTCCGCTTGCC
>JANNAO010000440.1:0-4557 GCA_031384405.1 Verrucomicrobiota bacterium
CGCCGCTTCACCGTCCGGAAGCACGCAGGCCAAGCATTTCATCCACTGACACTCGGGCGTTGAAGCGGCCTGAAGGCCGCGCTCCGGGGGCAGTGTCAAGATGCGCCCACACCATCGCCGCATCGCAAGATAGTTACTTTATCTTACAACGATATTTCTACTGTTTCGGCAGCGCAGCCAACCAAGAAACATACTCGAAGCGAGCAGCAGGGTGATTGGTGCAGGTTCTGGAACCACTTCGACGACGCCATAGATATCTCGAATAGGGGGCGTGGAACCCGATCCATAGCTCGACAGATCTTCATAGTCGTTCCAACGTCCGATTTGCCATCCGAATCCACTGTGAAATGTGTTTCCGCCCCACATGTGGACGTAATCTTCGTTGGGTCCACCATTGTCTGGTTGAGCCGGCTGCCAGTTAGAGAATGAGAACGCCTCGCCACTCGCCCATTGGTAAGTGCCTTCGGTTGCGACATCGTTCAATCCTGTCCAAAGATCCCGAGTGATGCCGCCATAGTTTTGGAAAGTCGCGGATACCCAACCATTCTCGGCTGCGTTAAGATTGCCACCCAAGCTAACTGCTTTCGATTGTGACGAAGTCCAGTTTTCTGTGTCGGAAGGTAATAGTAGTGGTTGTTGGCAGGGTTCAATATTGGCCCCGTCAACACTGATGGGATCGCCGCGAACGCTGACATGGAGACGCCGATGATGGCGAAAATGGAAAGTATGGTTTTTTTCATATTTTTAGGTATGTCGTATTTTGATTGCGTGAATTGAGACACGCGAATCAGGTTTGAGTTGTTTGTTACCGCCTGAGCCTCTGCTTGCCCAAGCGCAGGCACTTGCGTAGCAAAACCCGCCTGCGAAGTTAATGTTAATGACTGGCTGTTAATCTTTTGGCCAAGCAGAGTGGGGTTGGGTTCTAACAATTAAAACTCGCGACGACAATCGTTCCAGCCCGCGCCGCAAATCATAATCTGGCTTCCAGCCCAACGCGTGCAGCCGTGTCGAATCTCCCACCACGAAACCGAGGGGTGACTCGGTACTTTCGACTGGTTAAAACGAACAAGCCCCAAGTTCATCACTTGTGGCTTGTGGCTTTGAAACTCTTCAAGCTGCGGGTTCAGCGGGAGTCGGCGGGCGGTATGCCTCGATCTTTTCAATGCGCTGGCGACGTTTCGTGCCGTCCACTTCGGATTCCACTTCGTCGCCAACTTTGTGGTTCAACAACGCCTGCCCCACTGGCGTGAGGTAGCTGATGATGTTCTTGTCTGCGTCAAAATCCCACGCGCCCAGAACTGTGAACACTTCGGGTTTTTTGGTGTTCAAGTCGGTGGCGTGAACAATCGTGCCGATGTTGACCACGTCCGTGCGGACGTTGGAGAAATCAGTGCCGCGCGCGCGATTCAGTAACGCTTCCAACTCATCCTTACGGCGCATGAGAACTTTCTGCATTTCTTTCGCGGCCTTGAATTCGTGATTCTCTCGCAAGTCGCCGTAACTGCGGGCGGTCGCAATTTCTTTGGAGTTCGCGGGAATCTTCTTCTGCACCAGCTCCGTGTATTCCGTTTTGCGACGTTCCAAACTTTCCCACGAAACGTAGATGGCGGAGTCCTGCTTGGTCTGCTCGCCAGAGATGAGCGGTTGGACGGACGGATGACGTTTAACGATGCGTGCGAGCATAGAGCGTTTGTCCATGTCCTCGAACACGGGCGAGAACTTCAACGCGCGAGTCAAATCCATCACCACTTCGATGTCTGCCGTGCCCGTGAGATCGGCCACCAACTCCTGATCGGACAACATGAATTCGCGCAGCCGGCTCGCGCGTTTCTCGTTGAACTGATCGCGCTCCATCGCAGTGAGCATGGCGCGGAATACTTCCGGGCCGAGGATGTCCGCGAAATCGTCGCTGCGTTCCTTGCCGAGCCAGAGGAGCAATTCGCTGCTGGCCGCGTGCTGGCTGATGAGGCGGGCGAGGGTTTCCTTCAACTCCGGCATCTTGCCGTTCGCGGCCATGATGCTGGCAAACTCTTTGCACAGCTTGGCGGAAACGATGTTCAACGCGGCGCGCAGGGTTTCGCTCCAGCGCTCCGGCTGCGATGCTTTGAAGGATTCCAATGTGCGCCGATGTTTGGCGGCGGGAATTGCTTCGAGCAACGGCCCGAACTTCACGCCTTCCTGCGTCCAGAGTTGCGGCGCGGAAATCTCATCGGCTGCGGGCGCGAGGTTGATGATACCTGCCACGTCATCGCGTGCGAAAATGGCTTCGAGTGCCACGGCGGTCTGAGTGCGGATGTGCGACGGGATGTCTGCGTTCAGCGCAGCGACAACTTCCTTCACTGCGGCTTCCTTGTTTGAGAGATCAGCCGCGCTCTTCACAAACTCAGTCGCGATGGTGAGCTTGGCTTTGAGGCCTTTCGCCGCGCGGAAATCTGCGAGCAAACGCGCTTGCAGCGACGTTTCCTGCGCTTGATAAACGATGGCTTCAGTCTTTTTGGTCGGCACGACGAAGTGTCCGTCCTTCTTCATCTCTTGCTTGGCGACTTCCCACCATTTCTTCCAGTCGTCGGCGATGACATCGGGCACGAGCACCACATGGATTTGATCCAGCGTGGCTTTGCCGCCGTAACTGTTGAGAACCACTTTGATGAGATCGAGATGATGCAACGCAGCGGTTTTTTGCAGACCTTCAAGATCAATGGACTTGCGCGCGAGGATGTGATCCTTGGGAATCGGCTTGAGCGAATCCGCTGCGAACGTCAGATCCATCGTGTGACCGGGCTTGCCAGGAAAATCAATGATGAAGCGTGCGAAGACCGTGTCCACCGTCTTGATGCGACCGAAGCCCCAGCTCCGGTGCGAACAAAAGCCGCTGGTGGTGAGTAGAACGAGCGGGTCAACCTGACGGCCCTCGATTTTTCCTGCTGCTGCCAGCTTCTCGAATTCTTCTTTCATAAAATTTTGGTTATTCCTCGCGTCACTACACTCAGCTTGCCAACATTAAACGAAGTGAACGGCCAAAAACCAAGAGAAATTGCGGCGCGCATCCTCGGCAAGCGACGTTTCAGTGACGAATACACGGAGACTTTGCTCGAACGCGCACTCGCGCCCGCGCGGCTTTCCTCTGCTGATCGGGGACTCACGCAAGAGCTTGTCTTTGGCATCATCCGCTGGCAGGAAACTCTCGATTGGCTCATCGCGCGCAAGACACAAGGCCGCGAGCAGAAGCCGGGCTTGCAGGATTTGTTGCGACTCGGCCTCTACCAGATTTTTTGGCTGGATCGCATCCCCGATCACGCCGCCGTCCACGAAACCGTGGAGCAAGCCAAGCGCGACGGTTTCGGCTCGCAAGCCGGATTCATCAACGCCGTGCTGCGCGGTTATCTCCGCGAAAACGAGGAGACGCGTGCGTTGCTCAATGAATTAAAAACCTCCCAACCCGCGCTCGGCTACTCACATCCCGAATGGCTCGTCACGCGCTGGCAGAAACAATTCGGCGATGAACGCACCCGGCAATTGCTCGAATCCAACAACACGCCGCCGAAAACTTTCGCGCGCCTGAACTCGCTCCACACCGACGCCACCCAACTCATCGAAGCATGGCGCAATGAAAACGTGGAATACGATTTCGCGACACGCGATTGGACGGGCGAGAATCTGATGTTCGAGTTGAAGTCGCATCCGCCGCTGACCACGCTCGAAAGTTTTCAGAAAGGCTGGTTCTACATCCAGGACCCCAGCACGCTGCTCGCAGTCCGCCAACTCGATCCACAGCCCGGCGAAACCATCCTTGATCTCTGCGCTGCGCCCGGCGGCAAGACCACGTTCATCGCGCAACTGATGAACAACCAAGGCCGCATCATCGCGCACGACAACGTCCCCGACCGCCTGAAGTTGATCCAGGAAAACATCACCCGCCTCGGCGTGACGTGTGCCGAAACTACTTCTGACCTCTCTATCAACTATCAACCATCAACCATCAACCGCATCCTCGTGGATGCCCCTTGCTCCAACACCGGCGTGCTTCGTCGCCGCGTGGATTTGCGTTGGCGCATCCAGCCGGACGAAATCGAACGCCTCCGCGCCACACAACTTGATCTGCTGCAAAAATCGGCCGCACGATTAAAACCCGGCGGCACGTTGGTGTACAGCACATGCAGTCTCGAACCAGAAGAGAACACCGCGTTGGTGCAGCAATTCCTCGCCATGCAACCCGGCTTCAAGCTGGAGCGCGAACGGCAATTACTCCCGTTCGTGGATGGCGTGGACGGCGCGTACGTGGCGCGGATGGTCAAGGTGAGTTGAAGGGCAAGGCAGGGTTTTCACGACGGGGCTCAAAGAGGCAGAGACGCAAACTAAAGGCCGCGAGGGCAGAAATATTTATTGGGCGTGTTTTCAAAATCGCTTCTTTGTTTGAGCACCGGAGGTGCGGTAGGTGGTAGCCCACGGCGGGAGCCCTTGTCATTACCCACAAATTTTCGGGGCTTGAGTTAGATTTGTGAATAGTGGTTTATGAATGGGTGGGCGTTGCTGCGGCACGCCGAATCGGTTCCTCAC
>JANNAO010000441.1:0-2350 GCA_031384405.1 Verrucomicrobiota bacterium
ACTTGCGAAATCGCAATCATCTCCCTCGCCGGTATCGTCTTCAGCCGCAGCCTGCGGGTGGGCGGAGACGAATTTGACGAGACGATCGTCGCGCACATGAAGCGAGCCTACAACTTAATGATCGGTGAACGCACTGCGGAAGAAATCAAATTGAAGATTGGCTCTGCCTTTCCGCAGGAGCAGGAATTAACCATGGAAGTAAAAGGTCGCGATCTGAGTTCGGGTCTGCCCAAAACGCTGCCCGTCCGTTCAGAGGAAATTCGCGAAGCCTTGCAGGAGCCGCTTTCCAGTATATTGGAATCCATCCGCCTGACACTCGAACGTTGCCCGCCGGAACTTGCCGCTGATCTCGTGGATCGTGGCATCGTGATGGCTGGCGGCGGCGCGTTGTTGCGTGGCATTGACCGGTTGGTCGCCGAGGAAACGGGACTGCCGGTTCACATTGCCGACGACCCGCTCACGGCTGTTGCCTTGGGCACGGGCCGGGTCTTGGAGGAACTCCAATTTCTCAAGCGCGTTACCAGCAACACCAGATAGTTAATCCCTCCTCCCGCGTTCGCCATGCTCTGCCCGGAGATTTCCGGCGCATGACGAACAATGTTTAAGCGTCCGTATTACATCGCGCTGGCCATCGTGGCCTTGCTGATTCTGCTGGTTCTCAACCTGCCGAACGGTACCACCGCGCGTTTCAAGACTGCTCTTGGAAGCATCTTCCTCCCCCTGTTCGGCATCACGGGCGTCACTAAACAAGCCGCCGCTCGCGCTGGCGATAACCTGCTTCCCAAGTCTGAACTCATCGCGGAGAACGATTCTCTGCGCCGACAAAATCAACAACTCCGCCTGCAATTTGCCCAAGCCGCTGCCGCATCCCAAGAGAATGACCGACTCCGGCAGATCGTCGGATGGCAGAAGCAAAGTCGTTGGAACGTCAAACTCGCACGCGTCATCTTCCGCGACCCGGCGAACTGGTGGCGCGCCATCCAGATTGACCGTGGCAGCATGAACGGTTTGAGCAACAACCTCGCCGTGTTGTCCTCAGATGGCTTCCTCATCGGGCGCGTCTCCTCCGTCAGCCTGACGCGCTCGCAAGTCATCCTCATCGGCGATGACAACTGCAAAGTTCCCGCCATGGTCGAGAATGAAACCCGCAGTCAGGGCGTGATCACCGGCAGTGGTCCATTCGATGATTCGTTCGCGCGATTCACTCATCTGCCGAACAGCACGAAATTGAAACCCGGTCAGCGCGTCGTCACCAGCCGGCTTTCGGCGATTTATCCTCCGGGCATCCAGATCGGCCTCGTTGCCGAAGAAGCGCGTCCGGTCGAGTCCGGCCTGATCCAGGAAGCCGAAATCAAATTGTCCGCCAACCTCAGTTCACTCGAAGAAGTGTGGGTGCTGTTCCCGTGAAAAAGTCTAACGTCGCAACTCTGAAGTCTGAAGTCGCTCGCGTTGGCGGAGTGCGCCCGTCCTCGGGCGCAGCGATGTGTGATTTCGACAGACGCTCGGAACATCCCCCCCACCTTTTTCTCGAACATTGCTGCGCCCGGGGACGGGCGCACTCCGTTCCGCGCCGCTCAGTAACTTTAGACCTTAGACCTCAGACTTTAGGCTGTTGAAATGATTTTATTGCCCAACATCCTGATCCTGCTCGCGGCATTGCTCGCGGTGTTCCTGCAAGGGACATTCGGCGGCATCCGCAATCTGTTCGGCACGCAGGTGGACTTGCTCCCTGCCCTGATGGTCTATACCGCGCTAACCAGCGGCCCGGCGATGATGATGACGCTTGCGGTGTTCGGCGGATTGATGTTCGACACGCTTTCCGTGAATCCACTCGGCATCAGTGTGCTGCCGCTCTTGCTCATCGGTTTCATGCTACAACTCCGCCGCGACCTGCTCCTGCGTGAACAGATTTACGCGCAGTTCACTCTCGGCCTCATCGCCAGCGCGCTCGCGCCGGTGATGACGGTTTTGACTTTGTTCACGCTCGAACATTCGCCGCTGCTGGGTTGGGGTTCGCTCTGGCAATGGATCGTGATGAGTGTGGGCGGCGGCATCGCGACACCCGTGTTTTTCTTTTTGTTCGACCGATTGAATCACGCGCTCGGTTATCAACCCATCGTGGAATCCAGCTTCCGCGCCGACCGCGAAATCCGGCGAGGAAGAAATTAACAAATGTGTCTAACGCCTAAAGTCTCAGGTCTGAAGTCGAGCGCGCGAGGTGTGAGCTTCGGCGGAGTGCGCCCGTCCTCGGTCACAGCGACGAGTGCGCTCGACGAGTGCTCGAATAATCCACGCCACATGTTTCTCAAAAATTGCTGCGCCCGGGGACCGGCGCACTCCAGCGCGACTT
>JANNAO010000042.1:0-7386 GCA_031384405.1 Verrucomicrobiota bacterium
GACCAGGTTCCCGCGCTGACGCCGACCACCGTCTCGACCTGCAACCCGGCCGCCGGGGTGGTGGTGCCGATGCCGACACGGCCGCCGTTGACGCAGTAATTGGCTCCATTCTCCATGGTCAGGTTGAGGTTGTTGATTCCGGCGGTGGCAAATCCCATGTAACCAAGTCGTGCACCGCCGGGCCGAAACCATTCCACAAACCCGGCATTATTTTGATCGCCCGGTTGCAGGGTGACGAAGCCGTTCGTGATGGTGGTTGATCTTGCGGCAATCGTGCCAGCGACTTGCAACAGGTGGGTCGGCGAGGTCGTGCCGATGCCAACGCTGCCGCTCATGACGGTCTGTTGTCCCGTGAACGCATTGCCGCCCGCGCGCAGCGCGACGTTCGACGAGAGCCGCGCGTCGGCCACTGTGCCGGTGAGGTTCGCTGCGGGAATCGAGCCGAGGACATTGCTTCCAATTGTGCCTGTCAGTTGCCCCGCCGGGAGCGATGTCAAACCGCTGCCATTGCCAGTGAAGCTTCCGGAGAAACTGCCGCTGAACGCATTGCTCACATTCATTGCCGACACGTAACCACTGAAGACATTTGGCCCGCTGAAAACATTATTGCCGGTCAGCGACGCCACGTTGGTCGAGGCTGGCGGGATCGGGAGATTGGTCAACCCGCTGCCATCGCCGACGAAGGCGGTGGCCGTGACCGGGCCTTGGAAAGTTGCCCCGCCTTCCGACCAGAATTTGATTCTGCGAACGCTTCCATTCGTTCCCGCGCCCACGATGTCGAGAGCGCCGGGTGTGAACAGTTCGTAACCCATCTTCCCGGCATTCGCTTCTTGCCCAGATACGCCCGATCCGAATCTCAGGAAATTATTCGCCATGAGATGCACGGAGTTGTTGAAACTGTTGGTGGCGGTGAATGTCTGCACCGCGTCCAGCAACGCCGCGTTCGGCGGGAGCGGCGCACTCGGCAGACCGGTCAATCCGCTGCCGTCGCCGACGAACGCCGTGGCCTTCACCGTGCCGACGACATCCAGCTTGGTGGTAGGAGTGAGTGTGCCGATGCCGACGCGACCGCTCATGAAGGTGTAACCCAAGGCCCCTTGCAGTGAGGTGAAATCCAAATGACCCGTCGTGGTATTGCGTCCGATCTTGAAAAATGTGTTACCGGAGCCGTTGTCACCAATCCGGAAACCGTCGCTGCTTACCGTGCTGCGAATTTCCAAGGCCGCGCCAATCGGAGCAAAACCGGGGAAGAATCCGATGCCCAATCTCTTGGTTGTATTGTCCCACGTCAGATTGCCGTCAGCCAAATGGACACCACCCGACCCGGCAAAGATGACTGAGCCTTGGGATAATGCGCCCGCTCCCGTTCCCCCGTTGTTGACGCCCAACACCCCGTTCAATGCCGAAACATTCAACCCGGTCAGTCCGCTGCCGTTGCCGGTGAAGCTGCCGTGAAAAACGTTCGTCGCATTCATGGCGGTGACGACACCGGTGAAGATATTCTCGCCCGCGAAAATCTGGTTGGTGTCCGTCAACGCCACATTCGGCAACAGCGGGCCGGCTGGGCCTTGAGGGCCAGTCGCGCCATTGGTGCCGTTGATTCCGGCATCACCTTGCGGCCCCTGCGGTCCCGCCGGTCCTTGAGGTCCCTGGGCACTTGGAACATTGACCAGCCCGCTGCCATCGCCGACGAACGCCGTGGCCGCCACCGTGCCTGCCACTTCCAGTTTGTAGTTCGGCGTAGTCGTGCCGATGCCGATGTTGCCAGTTTGGGCTTGAATGACCAATTTGGCATCGGCAACCGGATCCACATTGACGTTATCCGTCATGGTGCGGGTGGAAAAATAGAGATCCGTCCAACCATAGTAACCTCCGCCCACCCCGAAGATGCCCGATTTGTTTCTGTTCTGGTACTGCTGGTTGTCAGAGGTGATTGTGATTCCAGGATAGACTCCGGAAGCTGAATTGTTGTTGATGTTGATCCTCGCCACATTGTTGGAATCCGTCGTCCAGTTAAACATCTTGAGTTGTCCATCTTTGATTTCAAGGCTCGCACCCGGAGTTGTCGTGCCGATGCCGACGTTGCCGCCTGTGACCGATTGGCCGCCTGTGAAGTTGTTTCCGCCGGCGCGCAACGCCACGTTGCCCGATAGCCGCGCGTCCGCCACCGTGCCGCTGGCGATTTGCGAGCCGTTCAACCCGGTCAGTCCACTGCCATCGCCGGTGAACGAACTGCCCGGATGGTTGAACGAGTGTGGCGAGTTGAAGTTGGCAGCCAGATTCGCATCCGTCACCTGACCGATGAGGCTCGAAGCGTTCACCGCCCCGGCATACATCGCGTATGGCGTGGGCGTTACGGCCTGACGCGGGGTCAACGTGCCGAACGCGCCGCCGCCATTGGTGCGGACGCCGAGTTCGAGCCAGCGATCATTGCCGAGGTTGAACACGCTGCTGCCGAAATCCAGTGTGACGGTGAACACGCCATCTGTCACAGCCACGGCGGAATTGGTGAGCGTGTCGGAAACCTGCGTCCCGGCATTGGCGGCATCCCACGCGCTGAGCGTAAGGTCGTATGTGCCGTTGGCAGCGTTGACGCCGTCATTGAGACGACCCTGATAGGTGAACGCCGTGCCTTGGGCGTAGGCAGTTGATAGTGGATGGAGGAGAGTTGATAGCAGCGTCAGTGCGGCGATCAGATGGCGGAGTTTTGTTTTCATGTTTTAGCCGGGTTCGAGTTTGTTGTGGTTCTGGTTGTCCCACACTGAAACGTGCGTAAGGGTCGGAAGGAACGGCTCAAGAAAGTTTGAAGAATCTGCGGACGAGGCAAAAAGGAGAGCTAGGCGCGTCTCTCTGTGCGCCTCTCGGTAGTGGGACAGTGCGTCCTCGCCTGTCCATCCCCAACATTCAACCACCACCATTAGCAATCACGACTCCGCCACTGGACAGGCGAGACGCCTGTCCCACTATCCGCTACCGCGTCATCTCGCGGTGCAGCCAAGCGCGGGCGAAAGTCCAGGAACGCTTGGCGGCGGCGAGAGAGATTCCCTGCGACGTGGCCACCTGATCCAAGGTCATCCCGCCGAAGTAGCGGAGTTTCACCAGTTCCGCCTCTTCCGGATGGACTGCGGTCAGCTTTTCCAAGGCTTCGTTAACGGCGAGGATTTGCTCGTCGTCCGTTTGTTCCGCCGCGATTTCCAGATCCGCGATGTTGAGATTGGATTTCCCGCTGCCGCGTCGTTCGGCCTGTTTGCGGCGGGCATGATCCACGAGGATGCGCCGCATGGCTTCCGCTGCCGCGCCGAAGAAGTGACCGCGACCGTTCCAGTTGGTGTTCACTTCGCCACCGAGCCGCAACCACGCCTCATGCACCAGCGCGGTGGTTTGCAGCGTGTGACCGGGACGCTCCTTCGCCATCTGCGCAGCGGCTAGCTTGCGCAGTTCGGCATACACCAGTGGGAAAATCTTGTCCGCTGCGGCGGTATCGCCGGCTTTAATCGCTTGTAGCAGCAAAGTGACGTCGCTCATGCGGTGGAATGATGCGGAGAAATCGTTTTAGACAAAGTGAAAAATGTTCAGGCTCGTTGAACCCTGAACTCTGAGAATAAGTGTGTTCGTTACTCCTTGGCCTGCGCCGCCAGCCGCTTCACCTTCACCTCGGACACCACCCAACCGCCAGCGTAGGTGCCGAGTGCGAGCAACCCGGGTTCAGTGGTGGCCCAAGCATCCCCTTGGCTGAGTGCGGCGGTGGGTCCGGTCCATGAATAGAGCGGGCGAGTGTCGAGCGTCGCAATGATGGCCGCGTTCGTCCCGGCGAGTCGAACGGTCACTTCCAAGTCGTGTGGTTCGTTGTCGGTCACCTGTTTGCCCTCAACGGCCCCGGGCACATCGCTTCCCCATTTGCCGTTCACTAGGCTGATGCTGGTGAAGATGCCGCCGTTGGGAGGAAGCGTTTCGAGATCGAGTCCACACATCCGGTCTGCGACGGGAAGGACGAGGTGAAAAACATTCCGCACGGGTAGCTGCCGCAGTTTCACTCGCACCGAGTAGTTCGTGCCGGACAATTTGCCTGGCAGCGGCAGCGTTGCGAATTTCTTGTCCGGGCTGACAAGTTCGCCGTCATCTAAAGTCCATTCGTGGCCGGTCTTCTCGATCATTGCAGGGGTGAGTTGTGCGAAGGCATCTTCCCATCCTTCAGTGTCCTTCGTCATCGCGGGTTTGTTCGCCGCCGAAGTCTTGATTTTTGGCGTCGGCTTTTTCGCGGTCAATGCCTGCGTCAGCAAGGCGGCGTCACTGGAGGCGTTGCGATTCCAAACCTTGGTGAGTCCGTCCTCAGTGATCGCGGCGATGAGTTTGCCGTCGGCACTGACGTCAACATCCACCACTGGAGTGTTCAGGCCGTAAAAGGCAAGCCGATGCTCGCCAGTAGCTGCATCGTGCAGGCGCACGGTGCCGTCGTCGCTGCCGCTGAGAATTTCGAGCCCGTCAGGGCTGAACTTCAAACAGCGCACACCCTCCCAGTGAGCGCGAAAGGCGATTTTCAGCTTGCCCGTCGCCGCCTCCCAGACGCGAATCCAGCGGTCCGGTCCGCCGCTGGCCAGTTGCTGACCATCAGATCTGGACGCGATGCACCCGATGCTCCCGGTTTGTGCGGCGGAGATCTGGCGCAACACTTTGCCTGCCTGCCAATCCCACACGGTGATCCCACCGGCTTTGGCGGCGGTGGCGACGGCGGATTCGTCGAGGCAAAAGGCGGCGAACGGTTGACGGGGGGATTCGGAGGGAATCTTACGCACCACTTTACCCGACGGGTATTCCATCAACCTGAAAGCCCGACCGGAATCGCTCGGACTGAATGCATTGTCAACGCTGAGAAGTAACTTGCCGCTGCGGTTGAACGTCAGGCTCGAATAGTCGCTCGATCCAAACGGCTTCAGCGGATTTCCGTCGGACGATACGTGGGTGAACGCTTGCCTGAACTCTGACAAAAGTATGGACCCTTGGGTCGGGTGAATGGCGAGATCGAGAACCACCGGAGATGTCGCGGATGCTTTCCAAGTCTGGAGGCCGGTCTGGGTTTCCCAACCTCCGGCACTGCCAGCACAAGCGTAGAACCGAGAACCGTCGTGATTGAATGCAACGCTGGAATATTCGGTGCGGGTGCCTTCGAGCGATCCCGTGCGCACAGATGCAAGTTCGTTCCCGAGCAGCGTCGGCCAGACATGCACGATGCCGTCATTCGCCGCAACATGTGAGGACAACAGCAGCTTTCCATCGGCACTGAAGGCGATATCCCAAAAACCGGTGCTGGCTCCGTTGAGCGAACGCAACAAGCGTCCGGTCTTGGCGTCCCATAGGCGGATGCGACTCCCGCTTGTAGTGGCAAGCGTTTCTCCGCCGGGACTGAGCAACATCACCTTCTCACCTAGAAAATGGAGTGCCCGAATTTTTACGGCGGTCTGCGCATCCCAGAGAATCAATTCGTCACCACCGAGACACGCGAGCCGGTCGCCTGCTTGGTTGAATTGCAAGGTCGTCTTCTCGGGATTATCCGCCGTCGTTTCGAGCGTGCTTCGAACGTCACCTGTGAGCGTATCGAGAATCTGGACCTTCAAAACCACCTCCGACTTGGCCGCGAGAATTGCAACAACTCCGCCATCGGTGCTGAAGGCAGGGACGATCGCGGTGGACGGATGTTTCCAAAGCGGCTTACCCGTCTGCACGGAATAGGCGATGACTTGTCTCTCACTGACGACTAACACCGTCCCGCCACCTGGACTCGACATAACATGTTTGATCTCGCCGATGTCACATTTCCAGCGGCGCACAAGTTTGCCGGTTTCCACGTCCTGTACCACGACCTCATTGGCAGAAGCCGCAAAGGCGATCCGCGATCCGGTGCTGTCAATTCCGAAAGTGCCGGAATAGTGCCCACCGATCTGAACCCAACTAACGACTTGCCGACCCGCCAGAGAAAAGATGCCGATGACACCAGAGCGTCCGTTCCAACATTTGACCGCAAAATGATCCCCTTGGGGCAAAAACAACAACCGGTGCGCAGACCCGTTTCCGGGAATCGAAAGCTGGGCGGTGAAGTCGCGAGAGTGAGCGCGCAGGAAACGCCAGTTCGCATCGCGAAAGCTTTCTGGTGTCTCATCAAGAATCTTTTTCGCTTCGACGAAGTTGCCTTTCTCGAATTCTTTTTCCGCCAGATCGAGTTGTGATTTCGCCAGTGCTTGTCGCGCCGTTTCCTTTTCCCGCAACGCGACAGTTTCCGCCTTGGCCGCGCGCTCGGATTCCAAGTTGGCTGTGTGTTCCGCCCGCGTCGCCCTAACTGTCTGCCAGGTGCTGACTACAATACCAACAAAGAGCGTGATCACGACGATTGCGGCTGCGGTAAAACCAGCCTTGTGACGGCGAACTGATTTTTGAAACTCGTAGAGTTTGCTGGGAGGACTGGCGAGCACCGGCTCGTTGTTCAGATGTCGCCCTATGTCTGCCGCCACGCCGTTTGCCGTCTCGTAACGTCGCGTCCGGTCTTTCTCCAGACATTTCATCACGATCCAATCGAGATCGCCGCTGAGTTGGCGGATCAATTTCGGTGCTTCGGATGAACGTCGTCTGGCGGTGGTCGTCTGCTCGTCAGCTTTCAGTGCGGCGAGTTTCGTGCTGGGACGAGGCGGTTCCTGCTCGCGAATCGTCTTCCGCATCGCATCAATGCCGGAAGCCATCAATTCTTGCGCGTCGAACGGCGTGCTGCCCGCCAGCAATTCGTAAAGCAAAACGCCAAGGCTGTAGATGTCGCTGCGCGTATCAATGTCCAGACTGCTCATCTCCGCTTGCTCGGGACTCATGTAGGCCGGAGTGCCCATGAACTGATGCAACTGAGTGTAAACCGTCGCATCGGTCAGCCGCCCTTCCGTCGCCTTCGCGATGCCGAAATCAATCACCTTGGGAACGGGCACGCCGTCGTTCAACGTCACGAGGATGTTCCCCGGCTTGATGTCGCGGTGGATGATCCCCTTCTGATGCGCGTGCTGGATGGCTTGGCAGACCTTGATGAACAGATCGAGCCGCTCCTTCGTGCCGAGGTTGTTCTGGTCGCAGTAGTCCGTGATGCGGATGCCGCGCACCAGTTCCATCACGAAGTAGGGCCGGCCTGCCTCAGTCGCACCGCCGTCGAGCACTTTGGCGATGTTCGGATGGTCCATCAATGCCAGCGCCTGCCGCTCCGCCTCGAACCGCGCGACGACCTGCTTGGTGTCCATGCCCAGCTTGATGACCTTGAGCGCAACCTTGCGCCGCACCGGTTCCTCCTGTTCGGCCACATACACCACGCCGCAACCGCCCTCGCCGATCTTCTCGCGCAGCTTGTAGCGGCCAATCTTG